>DAOUUM010000360.1 GCA_030668165.1 Candidatus Heimdallarchaeota archaeon | reverse complement strand
CCGATTAATAAATAATTATGGAGTTGATGATTTTTAGTGAAATTTTGAGGATGAATATTTACCACTTCAAATATCTCTTAGATCCTAGATTAAAAATCTGGATAGCTGAAGTCGATAAACACCAGGTATTAAGGTGAATATTATAAAAACTACTGAAGATAATAATCAGTAATTGATGAACTTAGAATTGAACAAATAATGACGGCCTATGGCAGATTTTATTAGATATTTCGCTATCTGCTGATCACAGTAATAAATTCCAACACATCATTCTTGATGGGACTTTTGTTTTTGGATTTCATTCTCCGTTATATCCATCCCAAATATTCCCCATTTGCTACAATTATTAAAATAATTAATTCAAAAATATTGAATATACCTCCAAAACCATATTATTCACCACCTAAACGATTTGGAATATTGATCGGGATAGTACTTACAGGGATTATCAGTGTAGCAATTTAATTTGATCTTGGTGTCTTACAATTGATCCTGAGTATAATATTACTCATTGCATCTAATCTGCAGAGTTTCTTCGGATTTTGTGTTGGTTGTGAGGTATATGATCGATTGATAAGATGGGGTGTAATTAGACAATCTAGTAAATTAACACCAGCACAATACATCAAAAATTTTAGTCTTTGAAAATTTTGAATTATTACAGGTTGTAAGAAAAATCCTTAATATTTACTCATTATCTATCTCATTGAGAATATGTCCAAACAAATCTTGATTGCCTATGCCACCAGATACGGGGCCACCGCTGATACAGCGATAAGAATTAAAGATACAATTGAAGGGGAAAATTGTCGGGTTGAGTTATTGGATCTGAGAAAAACAAAATCAAAAAATTGGCCATCGCCTGATAACTATGATGGAATTATCATTTCCTCTGGGATCAAGATGGGAAAATGGACCAAACAGACCAGATCCTACCTTGAAAGACATCTGGATCATCTAAGAGATAATCCTGATAAATTTTCCATCTTTGTTTCATGTGGTACAGCTGCGGAAAAAGAAAATATAGATAAAGCCCAAAAAGAGTATCTGAGTGATGTTTTTGATAAATATAATCTGCCTGCAATACATTCAAAAGCGTTTAGTGGTATTTTTGACTTCTCCAAGAACTCTAAATTTGGATTTCTTGAGAAGAGTCTCATGAAATCGGGTGCTAAAAATGACATGGATCCAGATTTAGGTTGGGATTTTGATGGTGTGAATGATTTTAGGGATTTTACTAGGATCGAGCAGTTTGCAATTGAATTTGTTAAAAGAATCTCAGCATAGATTTAAATTATTAAGAAAATCCACGAAATGAATATATAATATAACAAAATCCTAACCTAATGAATTTCGAAAGAATATCTGCCCTGAGTAGGAAAACAAAACTGATCTGGTTCACTTCAGGCTTAATTGGTTTCATTATCTGCAATGTACTTTTCGCAAATTATAATGAACTAATGAATGCCACAGGATATAACATCATGAATTTTGAATTTGCCTGGTATAGTGCGACCATGAATGTTATTCTCAGTGCATGGTCTGCAATAATTCCGGAGACTATCAAATTTATGACCATAGATATGTTTTATCCAATATTCTATTCATTACTGATCAGTGGATGGACAATTTTTCTTACTGCAAATCAACCATTTTCTGTTAAACTGTTCAAAATCTCCTTTCTCTCATCCTTTGTTGCTGCCTTGTTTGATTACATAGAGAACATATTTTCCTTTCTAATACTTAACAATGTTGATAGTTATGCCAATTATTATGTGTTCATGGTCTCATTCTTTGCCACTGTTAAATTTGTACTGTTGATCCTAGCTCTGATCATAAATATAATTCTCTCTATTATTAAGATCAAGAAATAATTTTATTCCTGAAACTTATTTTTCAATGCTGCAAATTGAGGATCATCCTCTTTCTGCTCATCCTCTTCGAGATCCTCATCAGTATATGTCTCCACCAGATAATTGGAGAGGAATTTAATATATGGTCTTAATCTCTTACCGTAGACCACGGCGTTTTCCTTGAGAAATTCTGCCATTTTAGTAAGTATCTTTGCTCTTTCGTTGTCATCTATTGTTGAATCTGGATAGGACAGGTCAAATATTGTAATTATTTTATCAAATACTGTAGTTAGTATTTCAGAATCTCTGGAAAATTCCTCTATATTCCAAATTATTTGAGATGGTCTGGGTCGTTTTTGAGGGATTTTTCCAAGTCTAGATTTCAATGCTGGATTGATATTTAGTGATTTGTCTCCTTTCTTTCCAGAAACAACCGCTGCACCGAAGAAATCAGGAGTGGTTGCAAAAATAAACATGATTCCCTCTCGTTTCTCCAGTGTATTAACAAGTGTTAAGAGATTATTATATGCATGTTTTGCCTGATTCAGAGTAAAACTGGAGGTTGTTTTCTCAGCCTCATCGATAAGGATGGCTAGGCCTGTGAAACCAAATGAGATTACAATTTTACCCAGAGTCGATATAATCTCATCTGCATTTCTTTTGGTAATTTCTTCCTTGATGGATAATTTACTAATATCCGCCCTGTTTGGATTTCCCTTGAACCATGCGATTAACGCATTACTATCCTTCTGCTCCAGATTATCAAAATTGTATATTTGTTCTATAGCAGTGATCAAATCCCGATTTATTGTCATATCGAATTTGTGTTTCTTCTTGAAATCATTGATGTCATTCTCATCCTTGATCGAGGAGATAAAATGCATGATTCCCTGACTTTTATCATCTTGTGATCGGGATTGGATGCTCTCAAAGATCCTTACTGCCATGTAGTTCAGTTGACCAATAGAATTCTCATGCTCTTTCATTTCGAGAAGACATACCGCATAATCCGCATCCAGTAGTGCTTCCTTCTGTAAACGTAAGAAATGCGTTTTTCCGCTTCCATAATCTCCATAGATAAACCTGATAATTGAGGAATCTTCGATATCAAGATCAGCATCTCTTACGAATCTGTTTAGAAATTTCGAGACCTCATCTGTGGTATAATGTTGAACCCCTGTTTGAGGAGGTATTCCAATCCTCAAGGCACTAAAAATCCTCCTTGCTTCTTTTGGTCTTAATTTACTCATTATTATTATAACTCCTTGATATCAAAATATCCTATATTCCCTAATTGCTCAAATTTGGGGATAACATAACCCTGACCGCTGGATTTGAAAGCAAGCTGAAATTTATGTTGTTTTATTTTTTCAGGATTGGTGAAAAAGTATGACACATCAAATAAAAAGTGGTCAATACTGTACTTCTTCATCAAACCAGAGTTTCTTACCTGGCTTTCCATCAATTTATACAAATTATCTATGTTAACCATCCCACTGATATTACCAGATTTAATTATACCTGCCAGTAATTTGATTATCTGAAAATAATAGTCTTCTTTCTTATTCATTATATCATCAATAATTTTGAGAGACTCGGAGAATACAATATCCGTTAATATTGGTAGACTAGCTATCTTTTTCTCGTATCTAGATTTTATCAATACTCGGTATTTTGACTCATCTATGGTTATGAAGAAATATTGATTCAGGGTAATTGAATAAGGATTATAATTGATCTTATATTCAATATTTTCTTCTCTCAGCTTTGGAGGTAGGTTTTTTTGGAATTCAAGTATATAGGTATTTATCTGATTTCTCAACTCACCT
>DAOUUM010000318.1 GCA_030668165.1 Candidatus Heimdallarchaeota archaeon | reverse complement strand
TTCTTAACTTTCCAAGATAAAAAATTTAAATTTAATTAAAATCACGATCCAGAACATAAAACCTCCTTTTAATTGTTCCACCTAATTTTACATACCACATTTTATTACATTTTTTTACAAAATTTCAAATTTCAAGTCTGTATTATTAAATTTATATGTGGACACTAACTTTATAGAGTATATTATCACTAATAATTATGTGATAATCATATTAAAGAGAGATAGTGTTATAAATGTAGACCATAACCTCACATATGGTCTACATAGCAAAGAAAAAAGTTAAAGGCAAAATTTACCTGTATTTGACCAAGAAAGAGCGTGTGGATGGAAAACCGAAGGTTACTTGGCAAAAATACCTTGGTCCAGAAGCTTCAATCGATAAAATGGGGAAAAGCATTGATGCATTCAATGCAAAAACAAGTTTTGAAATCAAGGATTTTGGTTTACCGATGGCTCTAATCCATTATGCTGAGCGATTGAACTTTGTTGAGATCATTAATGATAAAACAATAAAACGCAAACAGGGGCTTTCAGTTGGTGAATATTTGCTTATTGCAACATTAAACCGCTGCATTAAACCCACAAGCAAGTCAGAAATCGGGAATTGGTTTAATGGCACTTATTTTGCAGATAAATTTCCTGAAATTGAAACCTATCTGGATTCTAATGCTTATACCAACCATTTTGATTATCTCGATGATCAGATCATCGAGAAGATTGAGACTGAGTTCAATAAAAAATTAATTTCTGAGTTTCAGCTTGAAATGTGTAATTTATTCTATGATCCAACAAATTTCTATACTTTTATCAATCCAAAAGATCAGAAACTCCCAAAACATGGGCATTCAAAGGAAGGGCGACATGTTCTAAATTTAATCGGTTTGTCGATAGTTTGTACTCAGGATGGTGGAGTACCAATTATGCAGAAAACATACCCTGGAAACATTATGGACGCAACATTGTTCAAAACAGAACTCCCGCGAATCCTGGATCGGATGAAAGATATCGGTATAGACGCCCCAAAAGTCACGATTATGTTTGATAAGGGAAATGTATCCGAAGAAATCTACAATGAAATTGAAAATTCCAATATTGGATTTATATGCTCTGTCAGACCTCATACTCAGCAAGACCTTCATTCACTCAAAGGAGAAGATTTTGAAATCTTCTCTTTGCCAAATGGCAAAATGGTGGGGTTGAAAGAATATGGGCGAGAAATATATGGGAATAAGTTCAGAATGATAGTTGCATTCAATCCAAACCAAAATAACTGGAATGGGAGTGTGAAAATGGAAAAAATTGAGAAAAAACTCAAAGAAGTAAATGATTTTTTTGAGAACCGACTGAATGTGAAGAAATGGCGAAATAAAGACAATGTGGAGGCTAAAATCAGAAATGTATTGGATGTTAGTGATTTTTTGAAATATGTCAATTATTCAATAGAAGGTAACTATGGAGAGTTAAAGCTGAATATAGAGATTGATTCTTATGAAATTGATGAACACATTAAAACTCTGGGAAAAAGTTATTACTTCACGAATCGTCAAGATCTAAACCCCAGAGAGATAATTTGGTTATATCGACAACAATATACTGTGGAACATGCCTTCAAATACCTAAAAATGCCAAATATGTTCCAAATTCGCCCCATGTTCCATCACAAGGATAGTTCGATTCGTGGACATATCTTCTCTGTTGTTTCTGGACTTTTACTCATCACTTTACTACATCGAGATGTAGTAAAACAATTTCCAGAAATATCAACCATGGAAATGGTTGCAGAATTGAATAAAATCAAGTTAATTAAGCTTAAAAACCGTAATAAGGTAGAATACAAATTAGTTGGAATTGATAAAATAGCAGAAAAATTGCTAAACTTTTTGAATCTAAAAAAATACATAAAATATAATTGATGTGTGGTACCTAATTTTTTTCAAATTTTGGATTTTGAACCAGCTTAATTTAATTTTTCAAATCTATCTTGGAAACTCAAGAATTTAATATACTTTATTTATTAATATTAAATTTTCTTACTTTAATTTTATGTGCTCAGATTTATTTTCTTTTTCTTTCGGATCACAATAACTGGTACCACAAATGCAAGTAGAAGTGTAAATATATCAAACGCAGGTAACTCCAAAACGGGTGTGTCTTCTTCTTGTGTAGATGTTACATCATCAGTGACTCCTCCAGTATCAACAATGTCGAATGTAAAAGTACTGTCAGTTAAGACCAATACCATTCCACTGAATGACATATCCATTATAAGAAGTACACCGGTTTTCATCTCATAGAAATAGATGACAAGACCATCATATGCAAGATAAGCTGAATAGACTTCTCCATTTAACTCAATTGTTGTAGTGCCAAGGATCTGGATAGGCATCTCTTCATATAACCAGCCTCCGAACCAGGTACCTATTTCGACATCTTCTGGATTGATCTGCCAGGGGAAATAGCGTTGATTATTTTCCATGTATCTATCATCTTCATAAAAGCTCCAATCATTACCATCATCATCATCATCAAAGGTAAGTGTAGCTTCGACATACCCATTACTTATGGAAATAATATCCACCACTATTTTGAATGGCTCTGATAATATATCTTCGTAGGTCATTGAATCACCCACATTTAATGATGAGGAAACTGCATCGATTGTTATTTCAAAGTCTTCATATGGAATATCATAAATTGTCTCCTCTACATTATAACTGAAGGAATTTTCAGTCGCAAATGAATAAATTCCAATATAATCAAGAATTAATGTATCAATCGGGTTATTGGCTATAAACCAACCATTGATACCAAAATCAATACTTGTAATGCCTGTATTTTGCATGTTTAGAGTTACCGAAGATAGTATGTTTGAATAATCACAATCAAATTCAGTGATAAATCTATATTTACCTGGAATTCTCACATACACATCAATTGTTACATTCAACCAATCATAAGAACCATCATTATCGGTGTCAATTTCCAGGTATCTGATGTTTGGATTTGCAGCAAGTGTGATAGCATAGGTATCAAAATCAGCGGGATCGAAATCGTCAACGAGATAAGTCTCACTTTCTAGAAAAATTGAAGTATCCGATGTATAGATATTAACCTCAATGTAGAATTCTCCAGATACTGCTCTATCATTAATATTTCCACTAGAAAAAATTCCTATGAGGTCTGAACCATCGGTCGTATCATGAGTACTACCATAATAACCTAAAGAATTACCATCAGCATCATATAATCTCATTTGATAATAAACAGAACCATCTTCATTTATTATTATTGGGACATAAATTACCAAATTATCTATCAGTCCATTGTTGTCTAGATCATCACTAGTCCATGAAACTACGGCATTGGGATCCAGAACAACTGCTGGAGGATCAAAATCGAACGAATTGAAGGATACAATCGGTGCCATAACAGGAAGACGATAGCTATCCGAATCAGTATACACATCCATGTAGAAATAAAATAATAATTCTCCACTTGTTTGCAATCCCCAAATAGCAGCTCCATCAATTTGAACTGTAATCGTATTAATGCCAATAACAAGTTCCTCATTGAAATACTCATACATAAAGTAATTGCTATCAACAGCATCCTCATAGGCTACATCAATCCATACACCAATTTCTACATTATTGCTTGTAGAATCCAAAAGGAATACAATCTCTATGTAATCATAGAGGCCATTTGTATCGTCATCTACATAAGTGATAATCAAGGAATTCTCATCTAATGTGACAGGTGGTCCCTCAAACAAGGATGAATCGAGATATGCCTCGATAGATTCAGAATTCAAATATACGCTGTTAATCTCATAATAAGGATTATCACAATAGCCAGAGATATATAAATTGAACGTAGTCGCAATATTTAGTATATTTACCTTGTAACCTTCGATCAATACATTAAGAGTATGAATACCAGGTGCTAAATTATTATAATACGCATAGGTTGTATCGATGTAATAATCGCTGGTAGCAACATCCCATCCATAACTATGGAGGTCAATATCAGTCTCTCTGGTAATATTAACATTAATTGATACTTCTAGCCAATCGTACAGGCCATTACTATCATCATCAAGAAAAGAAAT
>DAOUUM010000208.1 GCA_030668165.1 Candidatus Heimdallarchaeota archaeon | reverse complement strand
TGAGGTGATATTCAGTTCAAGTACAGGGGTACCATCAGCTATCTCCACCAATTGATAATCCAGTCTCTCAACTTTTCTCAACTCGTCAAGAACAGTATCTTGAATATAGGCTATACTTTCCCAGTAAATTGTTGTATCAGGATCCCATTGCTCAAGATTGATGGTATCAGTAATATTTAAGCCATCATCAACAGGTGTTGTGAAATTTTCATATTTGTAGCTGTTCAGTCCATCTTTGTATGCGATTCCAAAAATATCATTACCATTGGTATCATTGGCCATTAGACTGATGGTTACATTTTCATCCTGAGTGAAAAATTCATCATCTGCAAAAGTGTTCCAATATTGGGTAGTTGTTAACAGATTTCTTGGTGAATTCAATGCATCCTCACTGTTACTACCAATTGCAGCATAAAATGGGACAAAACCAATTGAAACATTAATCTCCGCAGTATAATATGCTACAGACGCATTATCAATGAAAATAGAGGAATCGTAAGGAAGGGAGAAATTTTGTTCGTAATTACCATCTGAGAGAACCTCATCATATACAAATTTAAGAGTTTCTGTAGAATTTGTAAGTGAATAGTTACCTGGAAGATCAGCAAATAGTAAAATTGCTGTGGTGTTAATACCATTTACCACCTTATATGTTAAAGTGATATTAGTATAAACATCTGTATGAATAGTAGCTCCAAATCCAAGAGTTTCATTTCTCTCTCTTGTTAGGTCTCCATCGGAGGAAACAAAGATTGGTCTTGATAATCCTGGAAAAGTATCTGTATTTAACGCATTTCCATTAACCTCAGTTACCGCCTCCTTTGGAGAGGAGTTAACAAGGTAAGTGCTTGAACTAACAAGCAATATGACTAATATAAGATTGAAGATTTTACTATTATTCATCGAAAATTATCACCGGAATATCCTATTATAATTTCTATTACAAGTGTCTTTCAATTAGACATTATTTTAAATCTATAGTTAGACTATTGACACTTAGCCAATCAATACTCGTTTTAGTGAATCAGCTTATCCTATTGATGTTAAATTGGGTTTGATAAATAGCCACCCCACATATGTGGAATATGGAATAGATTTGTCAAATACCAATATTTGATCATTGGAGATATTGCCATCACTCATCATTTCGTTAAATGACCCTTGAAGAGATATATTATTGATTGGCCCCATAAATTCAAAATTGTTCCATAGTTCAGCTTCTTGGGTGTGAATAATATACTGGGGATTTGATGGATTGCCTCTTGTGACAGCTTTTCCATCCAGGATATATAGAACTTTTCCATTCCTATTCAGGAATTTCTCTCCTTGACCCACTCCACCTGTGAGAACTAAATTAGTGAACATTGGAGTTATTATATTTTTATATGACCTTGGAATGGCATTAAACCAGGTCTTCCTATAATTAATACCAGATTGACCTTGCAACGAGCTGATCTGTTCTCCTCCCTCAATTAGTTTTTGTGGTTTGGTTAAAATACCAGTATCATCAAATAATTCCGATGACCATCCATTTCTTTTGTGAGGGTCATCATAAAGATGTAATTGTTTATTCCAACTACCACCTTTAGACTTTTTATCATCTAATAAATTATTATAGGCAAAATCCATTAATAATTGACCGACTATTCTTGGATGAATTACAACGCTTGTTAATGAAGATAAATCTACACTTAATTTACTCATATTCTGATGAACTAAAGACTGATTTGATTTATTTAGAATATCTTGAAAATCAATATTATAACCTCTGCTCAAATCATATCTGTACGAGGAGGAATAATATGAACTATCTCTGAATGTTGAATTAACCTCATACTTCATCTTAAATGAAGTGTCCCTCATCGGATCTGAAAGAGTATTGAATATTACCCGTTTTTCTTTGAGCATACATAAATTTTGTTCGTTATGTATATGATCTTCTTTGTCTAATTGTAATAAGTTACTAGTCATTTTTTGGATAAATTCTTTACTGATACTAGTTGTGAAACCCTCATCACCATGAATTGAACGCAATTTGGATTCATTAAAATTGAAAAATAATTTTGAATCAATTACATTCTGGGTGGATTTAGGAGGATTAAGATTGGACAGTAGAGGAATCATGGAAATACTACAGGCAAAATGAACCAAGCGATTTTCACCACTCAACAATCTAAGAGCAATACCATTATGTTTTGTAATGTTGAATTTCGATATTTCATCATTTGCATTAATTTGAACCCTATCAATTTCCTGCAGGAATACCTCATAATCACTCACCCATCTGTTCCTCTCAACTTGGGATTTGATATCAGACAAGATATCTAACATTTGATTATCACTTCTCAATTTATTACCTCAGTAAATGTTCAAACCAGTTATGGACATCGCTGGCGTTATCGCACCCATGTATACCTTACTTTCTTCTTTCGAACAAAGTGTTGGTATTGTTTCCATCTCACTACCTATAGAAGTGATATTCTGCAACACAGCAAGGGATGACCCCAAGTATTTGATAGGAAGTAGTAGTTTACCCAATTCGCCATTATTTATCTCATATCCATACTGGGAATTAACAATGAAATCACCTGTGAAAATTGATGTGCTTGCACTCTCAGTGGTCCCTATATACACACCATTTTTAACCTCCTCGAGTAACTCTTCCATTGAGTGATCTCGAGGTGCAATGTAAATATTTGACTGCCGAGGTGCGGGGGGTGAAAGATATGAGCTAGCTCTCGCGTTGCCAGTTGAATGACTATTCATTTTTTCTGCAGTGGATTTTGAATGAAGAAACTGATTTAATATTCCATCCTCAAGAATAAGAGTTCCTTGTGTTTTAGTGCCCTCATCATCAAATTCGGCCCACCCAAACGAACGAATATGGGGGTCATCGATTACCGTTAAGAGGTCTGAGGCAACAGGATATCCAGTTAAATTGGTCAAAAAGGAATTTTTGTTTATGATCTGATCTGCCTCTGCTCCGTGCCCTATCGTTTCATGAATTAGGGAATAGGTTGAATCTGGAGAGAGTACCCCATCATATTTTCCAGGTTTAAGACCTTTGGATTCTGGTAACTGTTCAGCCCTTGTGATTACCTCATTTATTTTTTTCTCTATAGAATCCCAGGAATAAGATGCCTGCTCTATGCCTCCCAGTATCTCTCTTAACACTAGATTTTTTCCTTTGACAAATAGGTTGATAGAAATTAATGTTCTGTCGAATTTATGAGTAATATCTAATAATTCTGAGGATTGAAAACACCTTGTGAGCAAACTATTCTCTATATTCACGCTATACGGAACATTAATATTAGTAGAGAAGAGGGATTTTATATCTTTGATCAGCTCGAAATAGTAATCAGATCGATTTATGAACTTATCTCTCTCAAGTGTTAAATCCAATCTTTTTTTGACAATGTTCTTTTCTTCAATAGTAGTAGAACGTTCATTTTTTTTATTATGGAAGCTGATTAATTTATCTGATAAATCAATTAATGCAGATCCCACGACATCAAGCTGATTACTAGAGTGGAAGGCATTAATCATCCCATGTGATAATGTAAATCCAGTTCCCCAGTCGTGAGTGATATCCTCCTTTATGCTACCATCTGATTTCAATCTAATAATTAAACTTGAGTTAATTTCTTGAAGCGCACTAATGAAGTCTATCCCTCTATTGGTTACATGCTCTAATAAAGAGAAATGATCAACTAATTCCTGATCAAAAATTTAACTTCACCAATTAATTTAATCCATCAATTATCTAAAATACCTTACGGAATTCATTGAAAAATTTAATTCAAATACATGATTTTATTGGAATTGCATTATCAATATACGCTGATTATAAAATAAAATTAAAACATATAAATTTACTTGAAAATTGAAAAACTGATAAATAACTCAATTATTACAGGTTATTTGATTAGTTTTGCCCGAACTAGAAAGTGCTGTCCATGCTTTGAAAACATTGAACTGGTCAGAATATGAATCCAAAACCTTTGCAGCATTGATCTATATTGGTAAATCCACTGCATCTCAAATCACAAAAAAATCAAATATTCCCGCAAATCGGACCTATCAAATATTGGATAGGTTAATTGGAAAGGGGTATGTAAAACGATTTTCAGGAGTTGGGAAACCAGCACTGTTTGAAGCTGTGGATCCACACGTAATATTTGATGAGTGGATAGCTAATCAACAAAAATTGGTAAATAAAATAAAAGAGGAACTGGATCAACTACAGGAAAGACATGGAGATTCAGACAATCTGAGGACTTATACAATAATTGGGAGACGAGACTTGAATAATCATTTGAGTGAATTGGTTAGCAAGAGTGATAAATCAATAAAAATCTATGTTGATACATTAATTGAGATCAGACATGCCAAATTGATAGAGACCTTGAATAGTAAAGGTGAGGATGCTGAGATCACAATGCTTACCACAGAAAGAGGTATAAATGACAAATATGAAAAAGAAGTATATGATCAGCTTCAAAACGTTGAATTACTAATAACTAGTGATCATTTTGCATCTATATTGTTCATAGGAGATGAGCAAAGAATGATTTTTGTTAACATAGGATTGTCTAAAGATTCTGATGAGAAGGACTATTTTGGAGTATATCTTGAAGATCAAAATAGTCTTCAAATGTTTTCTGAGATGTTTGATAAATCATGGACTGGTGGATTACAACCTCCCCTGCTTAGACAATAAATAATAGGTCAATCAACGATTATCTCGCGGGCTATTATTAAATTTGGTAGACTTCAAAAAAATTGAATCCTATATTAATGCTTTTTTAATCCCGAAGAATCGGGGTATTTGTGAGCGACTTGGAATCTTTCAAATTGAACAAATTCGATGAGAGAATGACTAAAAGATCTTCTTCCCAGATTTCAAATTTTGTCGCATTAAACGCAACATTAGCTGCTTCGATACAAGTATCAACAAGTATTTTACCAGGTAGTGTCACACGATATCACGATTTAGGTCCCATGAAGCTCGAACATGCACTATCACATGCAGTAGCACTGAATCGACCTATCATGGACATAGCTACCAGAGGGATAATGGCTCAGAAAGGGTTTATAGAGCTAGATGAGGTTGATCTTGGCTGGATAGTGGCAGAAGCCGCAAAGGAATTACAAATTTGGCAGAATAAGAAAAAGTGCTATGTTGGTGTTTTGGCCTTGATTTCACCAATCGCAGCTGCTGCAGGATACTTATTCTCAGAAAATGCTAATGATTTAGATTACAAGTTAGATTTTGGGGATTTAAAGAGATTAACTCTTGATTTCTTAGAGAATACAACTCCTGAGGATACAGTTCATATTTTCTCACGATTATATAATGCTGAATCTGATAATTTCCAGAAAATAAAAAATTATAGCTCGACTTTATCTGATGGTCAAGAGATGATCCTAGCTGACGAGATAAATCTTGTTGATTTTTATAAAATGTTTAACAAAGAGATATTAGCCTTTAAAGAGATATCAAACAATTTTGAATTTGTTTTTGGCAAAGGAAAAGAATCATTTTTTGGAGGATTAGATGAAGGATTGTCCTATACGGATTCTATTTCAAATACCTATATTCATATGTTAGCTCATGATTTTGATCCTCATTTCCTCAAATTTAATAAGAAACTCGCCTATGAATTCAAAAAAGATGCAAAGATGGTACTTGACAATGGAGGTTTCAACTCCAAAGAGGGTAAAGAATTAGCACAGGAAATGGAAAGAAAATTCCTTGATCAGGAGTCTGCTATTCCTTTAAGAGGAGTTTCTGATGTAACAACAGCAGTTACATTCCTAGCAACCCT
>DAOUUM010000505.1 GCA_030668165.1 Candidatus Heimdallarchaeota archaeon | reverse complement strand
TCGGCTCTTTTTACTATTTCACATATTCTTAAAACAGAAAATTATTTATACTCTAATTTATATATTAAATTAATCTTCAAAATATTGACCATTATCTATTTCTTTCCAGTGTTTCATAATATCATTAAAATCATTATATTTTTTTAAAAGCTGATAAATATAGGGATGAAGTAAAACTATATTTGCATCACTCTTTACTAATATCATATTGATCTCGATCAGCTTATTTATTTCTTTATGATGATCCTGATATTTATTTAGTAATTCAGGAAGAGTCAAGATATATTCGATATTATATAAAATAGTGTGATACATTGCTAATTAATTGCAATACAAAAGGATATACACGTTGAGCTGGAGGGTGTTTACTCGAAGGATAATAGTGATTTTGATGGATTTGCAAGGGTTAAAGATATCAACAATATACCTTCACCATTTCTAGTTCCCAAACTTACCGATACTATAATTGGGGATAGAAAAAATGGTTTCATCAGATGGCAAACACAAAGAGGTTGTGTGTACAGATGCAGTTTTTGTGCCTTTCCCAATGGGTACAATGATTTCAAGATGAGTGATCTGAAAAGAATAGAGAGAGAATTGAATGTGTTTAATAGAATGGGTGTGAGAGAGGTAGCAGTGCTTGATCCAATATTTTTCAAAGATGCTGATAGGGGTCTCAAAATTTTGGAACTGATCGAGAGGATCTGTCCAGAAATCAGATTTGAGATCCAATCAAGGGTGGAACATCTCACAGATGAGATCATGCAGAAAATATCTGAGCTAAAAATAGCTCTTGAGTTCGGTATACAGACCTTGGAAAATGAAGTTGCCAAAATCATTAAGAGAGTGAATAAGGCAGGTATCATTGAAAAGAATCTGGAAAAGTTAAACCATCTCGGTGTGGAATTTGAGTGTCATCTGATCTTTGGATTGCCATATCAAACAGAACACTCACTTGAGAAGGATTACAGATTTCTTGCAAGGTATACAAGTACAGTAAAACTATTTCCTCTTGTTCGTTTGAGGGGAACTGCTCTTGATATTGATATCAATTATGGACTACACGATGATCTGGTATTTTCACCTATTTTCCCACAGGAAATAATTAGTACCAGATGGATGGGGAGCAAGACAATTCTAAAGATGAAAAAGGAGGTGAGAAAATGAGTAAGAAATCCAATGATGACAGATCAAAATCAATGAATCCCAATAATACCGCAAGCAAGGCTTCTCAGGACAATAGATCCAATCAGATGAATCGTAATAATCGAGCACATCCAAGCAATCATTTCAACAGATACCAATACAATAAGTAAACATATGATTGGGATAGTATTGGTTAGAAATAATAAACCTAGATAATAAATAATTAATGATTAGGCCTCAAATTCATTTCTCGACCTTATTTCTGATAGAGCCTAAGCGTGGCAATATTTTTCATTATTTGTTGATTTTGAGATCCTTAATATAATTTGTAAGGGATTCAAATCCTTCAATCCTGCATTCCAAGACATCCTCATCCTGGATATGAACAGCACGGGGAGTCCCAGTTGATATAATATCTCCTGGTTTTAATGTAAACAATGAGGATAGAAAAGATACTATGAAGGATGGTGAAAACATCATATTGGATACATAGTTTGAAGCCACGATTTTATTATTTAAAACAGTTGAAACTTGTAATGAGCTAACATCAGGGATTTCATCCCGGGTATATACAACAGGTCCAAAACTCAAGAAAGTATCAAAACATTTTGACATTGTCAAGTATCTCGGGTTCTGTCTTAGAATATCCTCAGCGGTCATATCTAGGATTGTGGTAAATCCCGCAATATACTCCATCCAATTCTCCTCATTGATATTTCTGCACTCCTTACCGATAATAATTCCTAGTTCAGCCTCTCCAGTCGTTTTGTTTGACATTTTTGGTATTTTTATAATATCATCCTGACTAACGATAACATTATCGTATTTGAAAAATACCACAGGTAATGTATTGGGTGATGAGGTATCAAGATCAGATGCATGTTCCTGGTAATTCAAACCAATACACATTATCTTACCGGGATTTCTATAAGGTGGTGCAAAGGTTACTTCCTCCAATGGGATGACCTGATAGCTTCTCTCCTTGTCTGTAATGAGTGAACTTATCTTATTAATTAGCTGTGATTCTATAATATCCAGCATTGAACCCTCAAATTTTGGGATTATCTCATCAATTCTTATGACTCCATCATCTGTAAGAACTCCCGGAATTTCAATCTCATTCACAACAATGGTTACAAGCTTCATTAATTAATTTACAAAGACCATATTTATTATCATTTTGATTTTAACTATTCTATTAGCTTCTTAACATCCATCAAAAAAGTAGATTCGTCAGAATTATCAAAGAATGATTGATCTAATA
>DAOUUM010000362.1 GCA_030668165.1 Candidatus Heimdallarchaeota archaeon | reverse complement strand
TGCCGCCCACATCAAGCTGACCAAGCCTGTCACCAAGGATTATATCCTAGAGACCATTAATAAGGTTCCCGAGCTGGCAATAACCCACAAAACTGCAATTAATCAGGTGTTCAGTTTTGGTAGGGACCACGGTCATTTTGGACGTATATTGAACCAGGCAGTTATTGTGGACCAATCAATTCATACACATAAAAATCATCTCTACTTCTGGAGCTATACCCCTCAGGATGGTAATGCCATCCTGTCCTCAGTCAAGGCCATCACACACTGGCTAAATGATGAGGAGGATCTTCCAGATCTGATGAAATATGCTGAACCATGGCTGTTCAATGAGGTATAATATATCGAACAATGATATATTGTAAAATATTAAATTTAATAAAAATAATTAAATAATTTTTCAAAACAAATTGTTTTAAGTATAATCTGATTAAATGATTTATGGACTTAGAGTCTCTTGTTGAAAAAGAGATAGTGGAACTGCACCAGTTCTTTGAGGGTTGGTTCTCAGGCGAGTTGACTGGGGATGCAATATCAGTACTTGATAATGTGATACATGATGATTTTGTATTGATCACCCCACATGCGGATCAGATAGATAAGTCAAGTTTGATAAAAATAATCAATTCAAATCAGGGTAAGGCAAGTGATCAGAAGATCTGGGTGGAGAACATCAGGGTCAGATCAACCTTTGAAAGGGTGATCCTTGCCACATACAATGAATGTCAGCGGATCAATAAGGTCGAGACCTGCAGAATATCATCGGCAATATTCAGAAAAGATGAGAAGGCAAGAAACGGTATCAAATGGTTACATCTACACGAAACATTCATCGAGAGCAGGGAATCCTAAACAGTTTGTTAATTCAATATTACTTTACTTATCACTTTTGAACAGGGTCTTGGCCAGTGAGATGAAAGCATCATCCACATTTTGTCCCGTCTTGGCACTTGTCTCAAGGTAGGCAATACAACCCATCTTCTTTGCCATCTTCTCCCCTGCATCTGATTTCAATTTTCTATCCTTTATCAGATCATTCTTATTTCCCACAAGGATAAATAATTGATCTTCTGCATCCTTTCTTGCCTCCTCAATCCAATTGGGTACATTTTCAAGGGTGTCCGGCCTGGTGAGATCAAATACGATAACTGCTCCCTTGGACCCCTTGAAAAACATAGATCTCAGGGTACTGAATCGCTGCGAACCCGCAATATCAAACAAGGTGAGACAGATAGACCTTTTACTTATATCAACATATTTGATATAGGGTTCCATCCCGATGGTGAGCACATAATCACGGCGGAATTTTGAATGCACAAAGCGAGTAACCAGTGATGTCTTACCCACAGCAGCGTCTCCCAGTAGTAATAACTTATATGTCCTATCTGCCTGCTTCTTCGCCATACACATACATATTGATGATAAATAAAAAAGATTCTTCATTTGATTTGGGTAATTATCTGTTTTTTGTCAATTGATTGCATGATTTCAATTAGGTTGTGTTTTGCTCTATACTCATGAACTGACATTTGGGGTTAGAATTTTGATAAAATCAATCGATCGTCAAAGAACGCAAACGAAAGATATTAATTACACAGGGATTAGGAGAAAATAGGGATTTTTATCCCAGTAACCATAATATTCAATCAGCTTTGATCGAATGTTGGCTAATAGGGCGCGTGGTCTAGCTCGGTTATGACGTTTCCTTGACGTGGAGAAGGTCGCCGGTTCAAATCCGGCCGTGCCCATTTTTTTTAAAAAATTATTTGTACAATTTCTTTCACTAGAGATGTTTCAAGAAAATTAATAGTGGAAAATATAAGAATATCAGATAATGTACCGACATCAGCTTATAATCTCTATTTTTAGATGATAATAGAGTGTAAGTATGAAAAATAATCAAAACAGGTGAATACATTATATAATAATATAAATAAGAAAAATTGAAATTGCGATAATACAGGGCAAGATCCCAGTGGATAACATGAGATTGAATGCCTATAGATAGGGCAATTACCAAACAGAAAAGCACTGTGAGGAGCATGAGTATTTTACCAAGACTCCAAGAATATCGTATCGCAATTTTGATGAGGAAATATGAGGAAATCACCATTAACAGAAAGGTAAAATTACTGTAGTGTGTAATAGTAAAGGGTATAGCCATAATTGATGGAAGGATAAAAATGGGAATAAGGAACATGATACTCAGAAAGTACCGGTTCGTAAAATTGTAGAAATAAAGTAGAATACAAATTAAGACTATTAAGAGTAAGTATGGCCAAGTTGGAATTATATACTGATAGCTATTCATATGGGAATTTACATACCTGAGCATGGTTAATATCCCCAGAGTTGATGTTAAGTAGCTTGCAACCCACATAGATAATTGATCAGTGATGATAGAGTGATTTTCATCCCGCTCTATTAAATCAGTTTTTAGAGAATGTGTTAAGGCATATTTAATCAAAGAGAACACAGTATAAATGAGCAGAAATATTAGGACAAATGGGATATAAAGATGTGAATTATTTGGTTCTGCTTCATTCATTGTCATATGCTATCCTCAAATTGGAGAAATAACTAGCCTGAAAATTATCCCAATTTTCCATCCCATAAACGCTATACACAGGCTTTTATTAACATATTCGAGAGAAGATGATCTATCATCCATTTTAATTATCTGAAATTTCTAATCCTTTAGGCACAGTATCCCAGATCTGCATATATACACAAAGCATCACCCAGTATCTTGACCGCGAATAGTAATATCAGTACTGCACTACCCTTGGTTATCAAGTTCAGTACCTTGGGTGAGGCGAATGAATGGGAAACTTTGAGTGCTAGATTAAATAATACCACCCAGGTAAATATACCGGTGAGAAAAATAACTGTAACTTGCAATCGATCAAGCATTGTCAAGAGTGGAATACCCGACTCAAGTATGACCGGACCGAATGATACCCACCACAGATATGACCATGGTGATGTCATGACAATTAACAGACCATACATGAACTGCTTGGGTAATCCATGTTTGTTAGTGTTATTCAATTCGAGATTATCCTCATCCACCTTGGATCGCAGTGCAGATATCCCGATGAATCCCAGGATGAATGCATTGGCCAGAAACAGAAGTAATTTTATTATCGAGATCTCAAGAAGTGTGGATAACAGTACTCCCCCCACAAACAGTACGGTCATGGCTATGATAAAATCACCAGTCATTGCACCAATTCCAGTGATCGCTCCCAGTTTCCAGCCAAACTTACTGCTCAGAGTACGTTTTATCATCTCAGCATTAACTGGTCCCATGGGTGCAGCCAGGGTGAATCCCATGAACATGATCAAAACTACCGTACTGGTATCATAGGCCATAATTCATTCATTTTTGAATAAGCTAAGTATCTTCCTTTTTGGTCTTATATTTTTTATTAAATGCCTTGGCCAGTGTGTTTACCCCTTCAATAATATCTGGTGCCGATTTCTGTACACTCTCAACTGTCCCCTTCACCACTGCCTTGCCCATCTCGGATCCTGCGACCCTGATCTTATCAATTGTCTCATCTTTTTCGTCCTGTCGTATCTTTGCATTGAATGTACCCTCTGCCACTCTCTTGGTAAATATTATGCCTCCCTTGGTCATACCCTCAAGTATTTTTTTACCAGCTTTTTT
>DAOUUM010000540.1 GCA_030668165.1 Candidatus Heimdallarchaeota archaeon | reverse complement strand
AGGGTTATTTCCATAGTATCATGATATCGAATGGAATCGATGAATTGAATATTGGGGAAGGAGCTGGATACCCAGATAATATCTGCATCGGGATTATTTGAGAGGTAAAAATCAATATAGTGGAAAAACACAACATGGATAATACTTGGATCCATAAATTGCAGGGGATATAGGAAATCATGACTCGTTACGGCAGTGACATCAGCCCTCTCAAACATATTTTTAATCATTCAATCATCTCCACATCGATAGTAGCAGATTATCCTCAGTATCCACAGGTTGGCTATCATGAATCCTGATACTATCCTCTTTCAGAGCAGGTGTCTCATTGATACTGCGTTTCTTTGATTTCTGTGAAAATTGATTAATCACACCCTGTATATCTGAGTATTCAAGTTCTCTCAGCAGCAACTCCCTGTGTTTCAGTATCCAGTCAATCACCGGTTTGATAGAATCAGGTACATTATTTCTATGTACGTGAATAACAGATCTTACCGTGTTACTAATAGAATATGCATTCTCCTTCAGGATATCAAGATATGTATTCACCTGCTTTCTGTGACTGTCCAGCAGTTCTGTATTACCCTCGTGTGTCTTGATATCTGTAATCAGCAGTATCTCCAGCTGGTTATTGATAACCATCAGATCTATCCTGCCCTCGAGATCTCCTATAGAATTACTTACTCTGATCTCTGAGAGTATATGCAGGTAGTCTGATTTTCGAATCTTGGATCGATCCAGTGATAGAGGCTGTGCAAATTCAGATAGCAGTTGTCTGTGTATCTTTTCCCCTGCTTTTGTTTCTTCTGTAGGTCTGATGAAGTTAATCATTCCCGGCTCTCTGTACTCAGTCACCTTGTGCTTGCTGTGTAATCCCAGCACCTGTAGCTCAATCTCATATATCTCATCGGTTATTCTCCTGCAGTAATCATGGTGGTTGATCCTGTACTTGGCAACATCTTGATCTGAGAGGAGTTCCACCCGGGTCTTCACCCATCTCATACCATCTGATATTATCCTGTCCACAACTGGCATCACACGATCCATTGGCAGGGATAGGCTTCTCAGTACCACCAGATACAGCAGTGGTCTTACTATCTCTGTCACATCAAGTGTGGGAATACTGTGAATCACAGCGGTATTATCAAAAAAATTGATACCTCTGCCCAGAATTTTCAATGTGTGTTTCTTCAGCCGGTTACCAACTGAGTTGATACGATAATTAAGAATATCAATTTCTGTATACTTTTTTCCACCATATATTCTTTTTGTATACGGAATCTTTCTTCTATTGGCATATATTTTCACCCTTCTCCAGAATTTGTATGCCTGGGTTCTCTCCACAATAATCAGTTGTTCATAATCGTTTATTTTTCTGTATTCTCCTGGTGGTATTATCACTCCTCGTCTACTTTCTGGTGTGAACAGATACATGGCAATACTATTCATCCCCAGTATCTTATGTTTCAGTGCATCAATCAGCATTGAATTGATTCTATCAGTGGATGGTATTTCTGGATCCCAATCTACCACGATCCAGTTTTTTGACTGTGGAAATTCAGTAGCTTTTCTACCATATTTTCTATTTAATGAGTGTGTCCATAGTGGCTCTTCATCATATAATTCTCTGGATGAATCATAGGATTTACCACCTTCAGAATAATTGGAATCATCACTCATTTTCATCAATTTATGATTTTATAATATAGTCTATAAATTACATGTATTATAATATTACGAATTCTAAGATATTACATTGATGAATATTAACTAATTAGCCCTACAAATTATAGCACAGATTAATTAAAAAATATTATCTTCATACCTTTATATATGTAGGTGTTCTATTATAATATAGAGGTAATTGATTGATTGCTTTGATTGATCAATTATCTAGATCATACCTTTATATATGTACGTGTGATGAATTATGGCATATCTCGGCGTGAAACTGAAAATTAATGAGTCTTTAATGTCTGAATTCGACATGAGGAGACTCACTCAGATTTTATATCGTGATACAAGAGTCATAAAATCATACATCAATATAATTAATGAGAATGAAAAATCAATATCAAAAGGAAAAAAAATAAATATAACTGGACTGGATAAAATAACTGCAAGCACTGAAGATAGAACTGT
>DAOUUM010000280.1 GCA_030668165.1 Candidatus Heimdallarchaeota archaeon | reverse complement strand
TTAGGATATTCTCATAGACCTGAATATGATTCTTCTCAATCTTAGGGAGGAACAATGATGAGAAATATACCCAATGTCCATCTTCTTTAAAATGGATCTTTAGCTCAATTTCTTTAATATCTATATTTGCAAGAAGTTTGACGGTGTATTGCCCATCATCATCTTGAGTGATGGAATGTGGTTCCCACTCAAATTTTTTCAAATACCCTTTGAATCTATCCAAATAATTACCTACTGATTCAGTCACTGTCATCACATATAGAAATATTTCATTAAAATATATGGCTTCAAATATCATGAATTGTTTGATAAATTGAACTTTCAGTTTTGTTTGAACAATTTGGATATTAATGATATAATTACTACAAATTTTGTATTAATATACTAATTATTAATAATTTGGTCGACTTGGTGTCAACACAAGTAGATTGAACTTTCAGAATCTCTGAGTTTAAATATGTAAATGAATCTATTTCTTGAATTATGGTCAAATACGCAAAATCTATATTTTCAACTACCCATTAATGACTAGAAACAATAACATTTTTTATTCTAAAAGAGATATCTGAATTAGATAATGTCTATTCAGAATACAAATATTCGACTTGAAAATCTGCTATCACTTTCAAAAGCAATGTATATTATGGATACATCTGGCATATTACTTCATCACGAGTATTTTTTGAATCAAGAAGAGGATCCCAATCTATATGCGGGACTTTTCACGGCATTAAACGTTTTTGCTTCATCATTAAATGCTGGCAAAATTGCGGCTATCACCCTTGAGGATAGTAAATTTATACTAACAGAACATGAAGAATCTGGATTATTCATTGTTTTAAATATTCATAAAAATGTTAATGATGATGATGGTGAATGGTTACTGTCTCAGATCAAGGATAGATTTTCCACAATGGAGAAGATGCTGCAGGAGGATCACAAGGGATCATTTACTCTGGAGACCTTGTTTGATGACAGGGGTAAATCGATTGATTGGGACACCATAAACGAGATCAGAGGAGATGCAATAGAAAGTCAAAATATTGAGATGGATATTGTTGAAACACTAAATCTTAGCAAGGTAAATGTCAACAACAGATTCTGGGTGAAGATAAGAAGAATTGTTACATCACTGGTGGAAAATCAAAAAGGCCTAGTGGGTATCATTATGATGATCAATAAGAAGGATCATCGAAATATTCTCTATGTGGGACGTGAGGGAAAGGAGAAGATGGGAGGATTGCATCAATATATTGAAGGAAAATTTGAGGGAGTTGTCGGAATTGAATTGGAAACTGAATTTGTTCAATTTGAGGATCAATATTGCTCAGTATTTAATATCATGATCGCTGATGGTGCAGTACTCGGAGTATCTTCTCGAGATAAATATTTGATCACCAATCGTATCAATCGACAAATCGAACGAGCTGTGGCAGCACTTGAGAAATTAGCTTCCAAAACAGTAATCTAACAGGTTGATTGTTTTGGCTAAAACCTGCCCATTATGCAAGTCAGATCTCAAAGCAAAAATAAAAAATAATTCATATGCATTTTTCTGTAGATCATGTGGTTTTGACAAAATTGGACCACCAGGATACGACCTGGATAGTAGTTATGATTGGATTTCTAGCTCTAAATCAATGAGAAAAAACAAATCAAGTACTGGATTCAAAACCAAAACTAAACGACGTAGATCAATCACAAAAACATCGAAAAGGCTTGAGGAAGACAAGATAATCAATGATAACGCAAAGCGAATAAGGGAAAAAATAGTTGATGTCGATCTTCCAGAAGCACTCTCAAATATATTAGAGGATAGTACTCATCTACCTGTATATTTTGAGAAATTGAATCAGAGATTACCAGAACTGGGAAATTTGGTTGAGGACACTAAATTTGTTACCTCTCTTCAGAATAAGATGAAGGATAAAAATATTGATCAACTATTCAAATTTCAAGAAGATGCAATCGAGGAGATTTTGAATGGCAACAATGTGGTGATCTCCGCCCCCACAGGTTTGGGAAAAACAGAGGCTTTCCTACTCCCCATTCTTCATAGTATTATAGCAATAGAATCCAATCCATCCAAACGAAATACAATATCTGCATTATTTGTCTATCCCACTAAGGCACTGGCTGCGGATCAGTTCTCAAAAATTGAATACTATGCAAAATCCATTGGAATAAGAGTGGCAATATATGATGGAGATACTCCTCAAGAAAAAAGACATTTAATATACTATAATCCACCAGATTTGTTGATTTCAAATGCTGATATGGTTCACTATCACCTGATGGGTAATTTGGACTTCAAAGCTCTCATATCAACAATCCGTTATGTGGTGATTGACGAGATTCACCTATGCGTGGGAGCCTACGGAACAAATGTCCTGTGGATTATCAGGAGATTACGGAGATTTTCGCCTGGATTACAGTGTATAGGTGCCTCTGCAACCATTTCTAATGCGAAGGAATTTACAGAGACGATTTTTGATAAACCGGTTAAATTAATATCTACAGGAACCGCAAGAAGATCTGAGATGTACCTGACCATGCTGTATCCTTTAGAACGGTCAAATCTATCTACTATGACAAGTGTTGCCCATAATTTTGTAAACGCAGGAAATAAGACATTGGTTTTTGGAAATGGACATCTATCGTCTGAAGTTATTAATATGATATTAAAACAGAATCGTGTTAAATCCGGGGTACACCGGGCGGGATTGGGTTATACGTACAGGAAAAAAATAGAGGAAGAATTCAGGAGGGGAGATCTGGATGTGCTGGTTTCTACACCAACACTGGAACTTGGTATCGATATCGGATCTCTTGATAGTGTAGTATCCATGTTAACCAGTCTGACAAGTTTTGTGCAAAGAATTGGAAGAGCTGGCAGAGCAGGTCAGGAATCCTATGCCACACTTGTACTCAGAGGAGACGATCCAATTTCGGCCCATTATGCGAGAAACCCCCAGGATTATCTTTCGGAGCTGGAACCTGCCTTTGTAGAACCTGATAATGAATTTGTATCTTCCTATCAAATTTTGGCCATGCTACTTGATAAACCTCTCAACAAGATAGAAAAACAACATTATTCTAAGTATTTAGAACCTCTTTTCGAGAATAACAAGATAGGAATCATCAAAGAAAATGTAATGTTGAAGAACAGATCCTGGGCACAGAAAAAACTTCAAAATTATTCCATAAGAGGCATTGGAAACTCAGTAAAGATTTTTCATCTTGATAATAAAATTGGAGAAAGAATTTTACCCATGGCTCTTAGGGAGCTTCATGAAGGAGCCATATATCTTCACGGTGGAAAATCATACAAAGTTAATAAATACAATCAACAGTTGGGTATGGCCAAACTAAATCAGGTCAGCTCAAATAACATGAAAACACAGGCTTCACGATCAATTAGCCCTGAAATATTATCTATTAATTATGAGACAGAAATCAATGGTTTGGCTGCAGTCTATGCCAAAATAGAACTTACTGAGAGTGTCTACGGCTATTCACAACATGATATTTTTACGAATAAAATATTGGGAACTTATACCTTGGATGATCCCATCTCCTATTCATTTAATACTATGGGATTTATTCTGGCTTTACCAAAACCTGATAAATTTGTTGAGGGGATGGATTCTAAAACAAGGATGGAAAAACTGGGTGGGACTTTTCATGCTGTGGAACATGTATTGATTGAATCTGGAAACTCACTCACTGGAGGAGGCTCAAATCAGATAGGAGGCATTGCAATGGGAGACACAGGAACCATATTTGTTTATGATGGAACAGAAGGGGGATCAGGTCTTTCAAAACTGTTGTTTGACTCTCTTGAAAAGGGACTTAACCGGTCATTAAAAATACTCCAGGACTGTTCATGTGGACGTGAGGATGGATGCCCCAGATGCACTTATTCATATCAGTGTGGAAATAATAATCGACCACTCAATAGGCTTGGTGCCATCGAGACTTTGAAGCAATTTGGATCTCTATCAACTGCATTAGATCTTAATTTCCGGGGGGTGGAGAGCTTTGTCGCCTATCCAGATTATTACATTAATTATTATTAATTCATTTTTCAATAGATAATTACATAACTTTCCGAGATATTATTCTATAGATACTGATGAAATTCCAGAAATTGCTTGATGGGTTACTTGCACATCATCCAAATTGTGAGTGTTATAATTCTGATGTTTATAGCATCAAAGGTGTGAGAGTGTGTAAGGGCTGTACGTTGACAATTACTGGCCTGATACTCTCATTCCTGCTATTTTATCTATTTGGTTTTTATCAAAATTTAGTAGTAAACTATTATCCGATAATTGAAACGTTATTGATTCTACCAACAGTCCTTAATTATTTGACATCCCGCTCTATAATACCCACTCCAAGAAAGCTTGCACTAGGTCTTGCTGTTGGAAATATTTTTACATACTATCTCGATGGTATTAGTACATTTTACAAAATTGGATCCTTCAGTGCGTTTTTGGGAATTTATATAGCAACATATCTTTTACGTCAAAGGGAATCAGGCAATCGACTTGAAGCTTGCCCACATTTACATTTGGAATAATTTTACGATCTAATTTAAGAATTATTTACAGTAAATTATTATTTCATTTTATTTTATTTTTTACTAGAAATAATTGAGTAGAGTCGACATTTTAAATAAAGTCA
>DAOUUM010000531.1 GCA_030668165.1 Candidatus Heimdallarchaeota archaeon | reverse complement strand
CATCATCAAAAATGTATATACATAATTTTAAACGCTGAAATTAACTAATCTCAGACGTTCTGGCGAGATGATGTCACCACTACTCCATTTAGACAGGCTATTTGGAGCTACTTTTCTCATTATATTGATTGCACCGTTGATATCAGCATTGAGTTGCATTCCACAGGATTTACATCTGTACAATCCTCTTTTGATGCGATTTGCTTTTCTTATTATTCCACAGGCAGAGCATGTCTGTGAGGTGTATGATTCCTCCGTAAGATGAGTTTTTATCCCATAGAGTTCACATTTTGAGATCAGCTTCTTTTTGAATCTGGCAAATGGTATGTGTTGGAATTGTTGAGATGTCTTTTTCTGTATCTTCAAACCTCTTTTCATGTCCCCCCAGTCACCAATTACCAAATTTCCAATTTCATTATTGATACAGTGAGATACTATAGAATGAACCGTATGAGCTATGAAATTACGCATCACATTGTATCGATCGATATTAAGTCCACTCATCCTACTTCCCCATTTTATATCCTGCTTGTCATATTGACTCTGTAATTTTGATCTTTCCTTGTTCCACCAGCAATTGTATGATTTAATTCCTCGTCCCTCAATTATGAAGGCAGTCTCTTTGGTAGAAATAGCAGCAGCAAAATTATCCAGTCCCAGATCCAGAGATAGGTAATGATTCAGATCTAATTTTGGTTTCTCAATAGTTTTATCGTAGACAAACTCAATCTCGAAATAATCTCCTTTCAATCTTGGAATTATCCTGATCATCTTGAATTCTTGATCTCTGATATTTGGTGGAATGGTTACCCACAAATATCTCTTACCCATACTCAATTTTCCTCTTTTTCCCAGACTCAGTCTCAGTTGATTATCCACTCTCTTCATCTGCCTGGGTATGAATTGACTGATAAAATATCCATCTTTTGCCAGAAATGATGGAGGTCTAACCTCCTCATCATACAATCCCTGTTTTTTTAATTTTAGTAATTCAAAATAGGAACTGTAATTTGCCTGGAGTAACCTCAGGGTGAGTTGAGCATGATCCGAGTGTAATTGGGTGTAGGTGATATGAGTCTTGATTATATGAAATATTTTCTTTAATGATAGAAATTGTTTAGTTCGCTCATAGTGTGTTTTAATGAGATAGAGAGCATAGTTGTACAGATTTTTTATCTTATGACTCAGCCACTTGAATATCTCAAAATCGACAACTGACGATTTGAGATGATTCTTCTGTACGACAAGCACTAGAGATTATTGTGACTGAGCTATATAAAGTACTGAAGATTTATTTTCTTATACAAAATCTCTCATGAGATATTCTGCCCAGGTCATATGTTTGAGTCTATCTCCAATTGTCTCATCATCTGCAATATTGATTTTCAGATCTTCTTCCTTGAGTGAATCAAGTAATTTGTTGATTGAATTGTGTTCCTCTTCTAGTAAATGCTTATAGAATTCAAATACTTCCATAAATAACGTCAATTGGTAAAGGATATTAATCCATTCATTCAAGAGAAATATTATTTATGCTCCAAGAATACTGCGTTCATTGAATTCAGTGGGATTTGTACCTGTTAGAAAAAAGGGTGTGATTTTTGCATTTACATCTTTGTCACTCTTGGGTATTCTTCCAATAATCACCAATAGCAGACCATCAGGATTAGATGCTCTTACATTTGCTTTCTACCTCTCGTTCTGGCAACTAATCAGTTCCATCCCAATTTTTATTGTGGAATTGAGGGGAGAAAACAAAGGGATTTTTAGAAAAGACATACCTAGGCCTGTAAAAAAGAACACATATACTGTAATGGTGATTACTGGTATTATATTTTCGATCACTACTTTTCTCTATGTGTTTGCATTTGAGAAGACAGGAACAATTAACACTGCAATCGCAATTCAGACCTACCCTCTATTTGCAATACTTGTGGAAGCAATAATTTTGCACAAGATGAAGAACAAGGGTGAATTATCCTTTACTCTAACCCTTATGTTGGCAATTTACTATCTTGCTACTGGAGGTACCTGGCTAATCGATGATTTCTCAATTTGGTTTTTATTGGCATTGTCCATCCCACTACTATGGAGTATAGCTCATATCACCATCAAAGAAACCCTAGCAAAATCTCCTATTACTCCCAACCAGGTCACTTTTTTCAGAGTAGTATTATCCAGTGCTGTATTATTTATTGCCTCATCTATGGTTTCAGGAGTGGATAATATCATTAGGGGAT
>DAOUUM010000129.1 GCA_030668165.1 Candidatus Heimdallarchaeota archaeon | reverse complement strand
GAATAACTCCCAATCGGTTTTCGGCACTAATGGATAGGAAGGCCAAGAAAATTGTGATAATAAATAGAATTAATATTACATAGTCCATTATGATTTCGCCTCCTTCTTAGGTTTAACAACGAGATCAGTCTTCTTGATTGCATCTCTTGATAAACCTGCGGTGAGCCACTGTTCTGCTTGAAGGTGAATAGCGTCGAAAGGACATGCTTTCTCACATTCTTGGCAGTAACAACATCTACCTAAATCTACCGTGAAGTATCCTGAATTCTTGTCTATCTTCTCAATACTCAAAGCCCAGGTGGGGCATACTCGAATACATCGATTACACAGTGTGCAGTTTTCAGGTACTAGTACCGGTGCTCCTCTCATACCTGGAGGGATCGGTACATGTTCAGCCGGGAACATAATTGTATCCGGTTTCTTTACTATATTGCGAAAAGCTTCTCTCATCGCTGCAAAATAACCCATAATTGACATTTTATAAACCTCCTAGATATTGAATCAATATCACAAATAATACACCGAACAGAGATAGTGGCAGATAGTAGTTCCATAGTGCTCTTGTGATTTGATCTATGCGTAGTCTTGAACTCAGGGTTTTAACAAATGAAATTATGAATATCGCGATAACCAACTTAATTATAAAAGTAAGTGTTGCAATAATTGCAGTGAGTACATGACCAGAATCGCCACCAAACTCGAAAACCATCGGTCCTCCGAAGAATAGAGCAACAGAAATTGCTGATAGATTAAACAGATTAAGGTAATCCGCAAATTTGGTAAATGCCAGATCTCCACCAGTCAACTCCGTATTCCAACCTGCTACAATTTCAGTTTCGGCATGACCTGCTGAGAATGGGCTGAATTCAAGTGCACCAATAGATGCATAGAACATGGTGAATGCCATCATAGCCCATGGAATTACGAACAACCAAGAGATACTTGGTGTGAATCCATTTGAGAAAATGGCATCTCCAATATTGGCTGTGATATCCGCTATTTTCATCGATCCAGTCATGATTGCCATTCCTGCAAGTGAGATGGACATAGGGATCTCCAGTGAGACCTCTGTCATTAGCGCACGACCTCCACCACTAATTGCATAGGGATTCCTACTGGCCCAACCAACAAAGAATGCAGTGATTCCATGTAATGCCAAGAGGAATAAGAAGAAGTAGAGATCACCATCAAAGGAAATCAATCCTTCATCACCCCAAATTGGGATAAAGAACGTCATGAGCAATGCAATACCTGCCTGAAACATTGGTAGATAATGCATGACCCAACGTTCTGCACCAATTGGGTACATACGTTGTTTGGCTAACAATTTTGCGAAATCGAACATGGGTTGGTGCAGAGGGGGACCGACTCGGTTCTCCATTTGAGCTGTCACTTTACGAACAAGCCAAGCCATTGAAAATGCCATATATATTACAAATAATCCACCAGGGAAAATTAGAAATTTAATTACTTCATATGCCATTTTAATCACCAAAATAATCGAATATCTTTATCCAACCGATATTTGCGGTTGGATTTACTGATCAACTCTTGACCAGTTATTGTCTTTGTCTTATTGGTATCAATATCAACAAATGTTACCCGTTCCATGCAGCCTATACAGGGATCTATCAACCTAATAATCATAGGGATGTCTGCTATCTGCATTGATTTGAATCGATTAAGAAGAGAATAGATATTTGTTAGCGTGGGTGCTCTGATCTTATGTCTATCAGGACCCTTTCCACCAGTGGATTTGATGTAATGAATATCCTCTCCACGTGGAGCCTCAACTCTAGTGAGTGCCTCTCCAGCTGGGAATTGTTTGGGCACATCCGTTTCGATTCCTCCTTTGGGTAGATTTTCAAGTGCATAGATGCACATTTCAACTGATTCAATGGTTTCATCCAATCTAACGATCATGGATGCGAGAACATCTCCATCTGTTTGATAGTGGACCTTGAATGGTATTTCGTCGTATCCAGGATAAGCCGCATCTCTTCGAAGATCATAATCAATATTAGATCCTCGTTGAGTTGGACCGACAGCACATAAATTCACTGCCTCGTCCTTACTTAGGACACCAACATCCTTCATTCGAGCAACGACAGTTTTTTCTTCAATCATCACTTCTTTGTGCTGGATCACCTTCTTTTTGATCTTCTTGAGTATTTCAATACCCTCTATTCGAATATCTTCAGAAATATCCCGGGTTACACCACCAATCTTGAACATTGAATAATTTACACGGTTACCACTTATTTTCTCAAGTAGATCCATAACATCTTCACGATCTCTCCAAGTGATATGGAACATCATGTCATATCCTGAATCATGAGCAAGTACACCATACCATAGTATGTGGCTGTGTATCCTTTCCAATTCCTGTATGAGTACCCTGATATAATTAGCTCGGTCAGGAACCTCGTTAATTATGCCTGCAATTTTCTCAGCAGTTAATACATATGCAGATTGATGTGCTGCGGAACATATGCCGCAGATCCTTTCAATTAAATACTGGTTCTGTAACCAAGTATTCATCTCAAGAGCCTTTTCAATACCACGATGATTAAACCCAATTCGTACTGATACATCCTCTATATTCTCCCCTTTCACATAGAACTGAAATCTTATTGGCTCTTTGTGTGTTGGATGTTGAGGGCCGATTGAGAGTGAATAATCAGCATCACTTTTTACCTTGGTAACAGTATATCTATCAGATACATTGTTCAGTGGTGGTGGGCTGTAAGATCCCAATCCTTTGAAATCAGCAGGTGCTGTGGCACCCCCGACATCCATCTCAGTGAGTTTGTCCTGAAGCTCTTTGCTGTTGAATTCCTTTCTCAGGGGGTACATTCCCTCTGGAAAGTCATCTGGTAGTAAAAATCTCTCTGTACCTTTTTCACCAAATCTTATACCAAGGAGATCGGTTAATTCTCTTTCATACAAATCAGCCACCGGAATAATATCCATTAAAGTGTCAACCTTTGGATTATCCAAGCCTACCTGAGTTTTAACAATCATTGGCCTAGCCAAGGGACTGTGTGCAAACTGCACCGGTTTAGATAATGGGTACAGTAATGATAGGTGGGAATTTTCTTGAAGACCAATTATTGTACTCAGATGAGTAAGCCCTTGATCACGGAGATTAGTGATTGCCGGTATAAGTTCCTCTGGTTCGACAATGAGTAGTGGTCTAATTACCGGTCTATCATCACCGAGAGTGGTCATCTTTTTATATTTGATGTCATCAATTGTAAATCCATATTCTGTCATTGTTCAATTTCCTCCTCAATCTCCTCCTCCTCGAATTCCGGAGCAGGAGCTGGATTCCTCAAGGCCATCAACAAGATATAAGCCCCATAAGCTATCGCTTCTGGTCTTGGTGGGCACCCTGGAATATATAATGAAACAGGAACTACCTTATCAATTCCTCCTATTGCATTGTAGCAGTTTTGATATACTCCACCATCAATTCCGCAACCACCGATTGCAGCAACAAATTTAGGGTCTGCCATTTGAGAGTAAATCTGTCTTAACCTGGGAGCCATAGCCCTGGTCACTGTACCTGTTGCCAATAAGACATCCGCATGTCTTGGTGATCCTTGCAGTGTAATACCAAATCTTTCGATATCATATCTTGGACTTAGTGCAGCAACTATCTCAATGTCGCAACCATTGCAGGATCCCGCATTAATGTGGGACACCCATGGAGATCTGGTTAATGCACCAATTACCAATTTTTCATTTAATTTACTCATGAAATTCCTCCTATAATTGAAATTCTTGAATATCTGACCAATATCACAGTATAGAAAATAATTATCCCAAATCCAACAGTTACATAATTTAATGGCGATTGATCAATGGTTGCCAGGACAAATATTGTGGCACCCATAAAGCCAATAACATGTAAAATTAAAAAGAAAAGGGTCAAATTAAAATTCTCAGCTCGATATTTTCTGATTTCAGATGTGATCGTTTCCCCTCCTTGATATAACGAATCACTTCTTTCCTTGCTCTCACTTACGAAAACATCCGCAAGATACGAGCCCAGTAGATTTATAGCTGCTATTATTATTAATATAATAAAAACAGCCAAACCAATAGCTTCTAGCTCCAGCTTAATCGCACCTCTATCATAAAACAGACAGTCGCCCGAAAAATGAAACGATTTCTTAGGGTCGAAATGCTGTTTTAATTCAAATTCGGTAAGTAAAATTAGATATATATAGTTTGCACCACTATTAACTATAATTTGTATAGTTTTGTCCAATCCTTAGCAAAAATGAACTGAACTGTACATCCGCACAATAAAGTGAACTAAAATTTTGCATTAATTCGGTATCAAGAATGATTGGCGGTAGATTGCATAATCCGGATCCAATTTCTTGGTATCGAATTACGATATATATTTTCATTTGTTCTAAAAAATCCCACAAACATAATCATTTGTTCCGAATAGTGCCAAATTGATTCGATAAACGTACAGGGGATCCTCATTATTTTGTATCATAATAATTGAGAGGTTCAGAGCTCAAAATTTAAAATAATAATACTTTTTCAGCTTAATTGTAATACTTAATGTACAAATATTACTAGACCAACCTCAATGTATAATATATTGATAATTTAGCTTCAATCAAATGCATGACGTATCTATGGTCCAGGGATTTATCAATCAATCACTCGAATTAGCAGTTAAACATGAGATGAAGGAGATTACTGAAATCATCGTACATATCGGTATATTGAATCTAGTACATGAGGAAAATATTATTCATAATTTTGATTTATTAAAAGATGAATACCCAGTATTAGCCAAGGCTAATATAACAATTGAGTGGATTCATGGTGAAGTAAAATGTGCCAGTTGTGGCCACCAGGGAAAAGTACCTGAGGATCAATTACCAAAGGAACATCTTCATAATGTACTCCCCTTTTTATCCTGTACCGAGTGTGGATCCAAGGAATTAACAATCACTGCTGGTCATGATGTGTATCTCGATAAGATTGATTATAATTAGTAAAGATAAAATCAATAGTGAGAGATAGTAATCTAATTAATTAAATTAACCAATATCTGCTAATATTACACAACATTGCCCTTGTAGGCTTCAAGTATCTGATTAGCCTTCTCTTCATCCACCTTGGCTATTGCAAAACCAGTGTGTATAAGGACGTAATCACCAACTTCAATTTCAGAGGCCATTATTCCTAGATTAATTGTTTTCTTGACATTATCTATGTTAGCGATGGCTTCACCATTTTCCAATATTTCTTCGATTTTCGCTACCACTGAAAGACACATAGATTTCGAACCAATGAATACTTGTTAAATTATATCAATTAAAACTGAAAATATGGTAGATAATTAGATCAATTTAATCAGATTTTTTCTTGTACTTCTCCACTATATAGTAATAATAATCTGAACTGATTCCCTTTTTACCCAGATATTTGATGGCGGATAATAACTGCCCTCTGTGGAAAGTTGAATGATCTGAGTACATCAACAGATTTTCAACAGCAGTAATGGTAATTTTTTCATCCTTGCTTATTGAAAATGTAACGGGCTCTTCCTTCATATTCTTGACAACATGGGCAAAATCATCATCTGATTTCTTCCATAACTTGATAATTTCATCTTTTGATTTGTTCTTTAATTCCTCTCCAAGCTTTCTTATATCATCAACTGGTTTGTGGTACATCTCATTGGTGGTGATTATGTGTATTACCAATTCCTTGATACTTCTGGCAACTTTCTCATCAACCTGATTAAACTCTTCATCGGTAAGTTGGGTAATTGCCTCCCTATACTTATTATTAGCCCATACATAATAATATCCTAAATCTTTGATCATTAGTTTAATTTCATCAATATTTATATTAATCTTATTCTTTGACTAGTATTTTAACCTAAAAACCTCTTACCAATTCTGGTGTGGTTATATAGTCTGATGCAATGAATACATTAGCCATGTTTCCAAAATGAGATCCAAAATCCCATTCGGGATTGAACAACTGTCTCAGATAGGCCATCTGATTTGAATGGACCATGGAATGAATCAGCAACCGGTATATTATGTATCCCGGGCCCTTTTTGCCTTCCTCTGTTATTTCAAGACTGTGATTGTCAACTATTGCCAATTTTCTCTTTATTGCACCAAATCCAGCATCGACCATACCAATCACATATTCAAGGGTCAATGGATATTGTACCTGTTTGCAGGTCCATGGAACAATCGGTTCTGGTTTGATCTCTCCCATAAAATATTCTGCCCAGGCCATACAATGAATAACCAGTTGTCCAATTGACATTTTATGATCTCCTACCTGTCTATTCAGATCTTCCTCACTTATTCCAACAAGTGGTGCTAGTAATCCCTCCCTGATTGTAGGTATCATTTGTAATAATTTTTCAGGATCTGTTCTATCAGCCATATATGGTCAAAATACAATCAATTTAAGATAATAACGTATCTACCAGTAATAAAATATACTCATAATACAAAATTAAAGTCTTGGAAGATATTTTTTATCAGTTTTAAAAGAGAAAGAAGCTTAATTATTTCTTACTCGAATAAACCTGGATTATCATAGCTGAAATGAATATGATTGTGATGGCTATCCAGCCATTAATTGTTGGCAGTTCATCCAGAAATAACAGGGCAAGAATAACAATTTGAGGTAACATCGTACTATTGATAATGGTGCTCTCAACTGCTTTGAGATGTCTCAGGCTAAAATTCCAGAGAGTAAATGCAAATGCAGTGTTGACCACAGCCAACCATAAGATATAGATTATTATGGTAAATGATAGTGAGCTTGGCACACCTTCCACCAGCAATGCTGCAATTATTAATGCAATAGATCCAAATCCCATACTTATTGTTGTTATAATGAATGGTGACAATTTGCTATCCTTATTAATCCTGCGGCCCAAAATTGAGGCAAAAGAGTTTGCTATAAGGGTGAGTGTCACAAAGACCAATCCAATTATGCCCATCCCCAGGAAATCAAAGGGGTAGAAGAAAAGAAAGACACCTAGAATTGCAAATACAATAAATACGAGTTGCACTCCGTTTGGCCTTTCCCTGAGAAATATTGCCCCAAGAAATAGGACCATGATAGTTGTCAGGTTAAGAACAAAACTTACGGTGATGGCAGGTACATAGTAAAGAGAGAGGAACATCAGTCCCTGTGTGAATGTGATAAATATCAATCCATAAATAGCAATTTTAGCAAAAATTGGTTTGTCTAATAACTTGATCTGAGCACGATTTTTCTTGAGGAAAACAAAGGGCACCATCACCAAAAAGGCTGTACCATATCTAAATGCCGCAAAACTAAGAGGTGAGATGCTATCAAAACCAAATTTGATTATGACCCATGAGGATGACCATAGAATTGTGACAAAAAAAGCTGTCAGTACTGATATCAAGTGAGATTTCAATTATTTTCACCCAGTATTCAAATTCTGTCAAGATCATCTGGATGGATCTCTTCTGGATCTATCCTGCCCTTCAAATTGGGCTCAATTAACAATGTTTTATCATAAGGGCACACTGCAGTTCCAATATGATGTCCAAATTCTCTCTTGCATTTACTGCAG
>DAOUUM010000189.1 GCA_030668165.1 Candidatus Heimdallarchaeota archaeon | reverse complement strand
TTCCATCGATTACTCAGAAAAGTCAATAAATACCTGTGATCCACCTTCTCTAGTTATTTTCATATTCAATTGCAATTCATCATAATGCTCTTTTGAAATCTTGTTACTTGTTAATTCTAATCTGCTTAGGGGGCTATAATACATGAATTCATAAGGAATTTTTTCAATAAGTGTATCACGAATAATTAACACCTTGAATTGGCTATCAAGATTCTCTAATAAATCACGATCTAATGATTTTAATCCCTTACCTGTAATCTCAACTACATTGATCTCTGATCCTGAAAGTAAGGAATTCAGCTCTTCGTGAGATAACTGATAATCTTCCTTAAATTCTATAAGAATATGGTCAATCGTGATATATTCAGATTTAACTATTGATACAAATACTCTCTTATTATTAAAGTAATTGACCATGTTTAGTAATTTACTGCAATAAATTAAATGTTGAATAGGTCCAGGTATTCTCCTTCCGATTGAAGTAGTCTGTTTACTAATTTTCAGATAATTCCGTGGATAATTACCAATAGATGGATTTTCATCGAATAAAATCCATTTAATATCATCATTTGTCATACCGAAAACTGGTAATTTTGTAATTTTATTTTTGATCAAATTTAGTTTCTTTAGTTTGTATAAGTTAGCGATGGAATCAATTTCCTCAATTTCATTATAACTTAGATCCAGATATTGTAATGAAAAGAGTTTTTCAGATTCTACGGGTATTTTCTCGATCTGGTTATTATTAGATCTCAAGTTGAGTAAGGAGGTTAATTTAGCTATATCTTTAGGTATTTCTTTAATTTTGTTGTTTGATAGTATTAGTGATTGTAATCTATGCAAATTAAAAATAAAATTAGGAAATCGATTGATTTGATTACACGATAGATTCAAATTTACAAGATTCGAATTCTCAACGAAATCATCGGGTAGTTTACATAAATTATTATGGGATAGATCAAGTGAAACTAGTTTACTGTAATTAATTAGTGAAGAATTGATGTTATCTATATTGCAGAATCTTATTGTTAAATAATTTAAATTTTCGTAAGTTTCAATATTAGCAGGAATTTGGGCAATTTTGGCATGGCTTACAAATAGTTTCCTCAAATTCTTAAATCTATTTAGTTTTGAAAGGAGAGAGTCAAGAGTACCTCCAATCTTGATTAGATAGATACCATAAATACTTTCTGATTTTTGGTTACTTGCCAATTTGTCAAACAAATCATCATCTAGTTCGATTTTACCATTTCCAATGATTTCAATTTCCGATGCAAAGAATATTGAGACGAATTGAAATAGTATATCAGCATTTAATCTCACATCATTATTCAACCTGATCTTCAAGAGTTGATGTTGCCCATTAAAAAATAGTGTAGTCCCTCTAGAACCATACTGACGATATTGAATTTTAAAATCTAAAAGGTATGGAGTTAAATCATTTTGCTGTATTAACTTTAAACTTCTCAGATTTGTAGAGGCAAGAGTAATTAATCGATCAGATATCTCGTTTTGAGATATTTCCAATGTGTAAATATTTGATGAAAATGCTGAGATCGGTATCCCTTTCAATAAATTCTCTTTGAGATATACTTTATCTAATTTTATGTTCAGATTGAAAATATCATCTGGTAAATTGGTGATAACATTATCATTTAGATATACAGCCTCTAAATTAGTTAATTTACTAAATATTTTTTCAGGTAATGTAACTATCTCATTATTATTGAGATACAGAATTCTAAGTTTGTCCAGATTATCAAATACATCTTCAGTTAAAGTCTCTAATTTATTATTATTTAATTTTAATACAGTCAAGTTAGTTAAACCGTAGAAATCTGATTGATTCAATTTTGTTAGTTTATTTGATGATAAATCCAGTGTTGTGATATTATGACTAAAATTACTATTTGGAATTCTTTCAAGACCATAACCACTAAGATCAAGAAAGTAATTGTAATAAATCTTGGTTTCCTTAAACTCTCTGAAGTATTCGATTTCTTTCAATCCCGTACAATTCAAACATAGATGGTTCTTGAAGGATTTCAGTAGATTGGATTTAGGAAGCTGCATGAAATCATTTATTGTGACACCTTCATGGTCAATAAATTTCTTATCTTGATAAATCTCAACTAAATAATTCATCACATACAGTCTAGTTTTGAATTCATTCGTCGAATTTACGAATATTTCAAATAATCGGTATATCTGATCTGTATGTTTCATTACTGCTGGAAATACTGAGTAATTAATTGCGTAAAGTTCATCATCATGATCATCAAAATCTGGAAGGATGCCTTTGATAAAAAAGTGTTCCTCGAAGGATTTCAGAAGATTATCGGGTAGGTCAATCGTTTGATTATTATACATGTCAAGGTAAAATATCTCTCCCTTTCTTTGTAAGTTCCCAAAAAAATCTGAAGCGACATGAGCTGGGGCCCATGGTTCTCCAGAGTGATATATAAGTATATTACCTGAATGAATATCTAAAGATCCAGTTCCATATGTGAATTCTTCGTTGTATATGTATTCATTCTTTTCTTTATCCTTTTTATAATTTAACCTTTCCATCATCGACTCATATCGCTTAACTAAATCCTCTGGTTTACCTTCTCCCGTGTTGATTATAATTGCAGAATAATCCGCTGAATGTGCAACCCAATTTCCTTTCCAGTGCCACTCCTCAATTTTTTTTATAAAAATCACCCAAATAGTATAATTGGTATCCTTTGTATATGATTATTAACATTTCCAAGCCTTTGCGTATAATGATGGAATATTAATTTTAATTGAATAAGTTTCGTAACTTTACTGTTGATAGCTGAATGGTGTGTCCCGTATATGAATTATTTATCCAATTTGTTTTGAATCAATGATTGTTGTTTCAGTATAAAGCACATCATATTGAATTAAATTAGCACAACGATGAACAATTTTGATATAATTATGGCAAAATTACAGCCTCTAAATTAATAATTCTCCATCTTTCATCTCAATTTGATAATCGCAGGATTTGGCAATACTTTCATCATGAGTTACGATTAAAAACGTGATTTTTCGCTCTTCATTGAGGTTTTTAATAAGTGAAAAAATCTCTTCACCTGTCTTGGAATCCAGATTACCAGTAATTTCATCCCCAATTATTATATCTGGTGAATTAATTAAGGCCCTGGCAATTGCCACCCTTTGTTTCTCTCCTCCACTAAGTTCTGAGGGTTTGTGATGAGTTCGATGTTCAAGACCCACCAGTTCCAGTAATTCCATTGCCTCTTTTCGCAATCCTGGTGGATTTATTGGTATCATTGGAGCCATAACATTCTCAGCAGCAGTCAGATGATCTAGAAGGGCAAAAGTTTGAAAGATGAATCCTATCTTATCCCGTCTGATATGTGCCAGTTCATTTCTGCTGGCATTTTGGATCGCAATACCATTGATATTTATTTTTCCACTCGTTGGAGTCCGCATAGCACCAATCACATGTAATAGGCTGGATTTACCAGATCCACTGGGTCCGACAATAGATACTATTGCTCCCTTTTTGATCTCCAAATTAACATCTATTAAAGCATGAACTGTAGTGGATCCCTCACCATAGACAAGGTTGACTTTTTCACATGAAATGATATCTTCAGCCATAATAATCACCCGGATATATCCACAATCGGATCGATTTGAATTGCTCTGATCGCCGGATAGAGACCACCAAATATACCCAGAACCACTGCAAACCCATAAGATTTGATAAGTGTGAGTGGTACTATGTCCAAATCCAGAAAATTAGAAGTTGCGGTCACATAGATTGCTACCCCAATACCACTCAATAACCAAATAATTCCTCCAACAAATGATATTATCAGACTTTCCATAAGTACTTCTATTCCAACCTCATTATCTGTCCATCCAAGAGCTTTTAGTACAGCAATTTCTCTCTTACGTTCCATCACTGACATCAGAATAGCATTGAATACACTCAGTGATCCGATTATAATGGATATAATACCGATGTTGAGGGCAAAATCAGCCGTGATCTCGATGAATTTGCGGCCCTGCTCTGCCATTTCCTCAAAATCTGATGCCTCAATATTCAACTCATCCCTCAGGTTTTCATTGATATACTCAATTATCTGGCCTCCACCAACTCTATCAATCGGTTTTATGAGAATTGTTGATATTGTTTCTGTAGTGTAGGTCAACCTAAATGTTCTGACCATATCTATGGGCATGAAAATAGATGCATCAATGAATGATCCTGTATTAAAAATACCGACAACCAGTATATTTTTTCCGGCAACTTCCAAATAATCCCCGATTTCTACTCCCTTTGAATAGGCAAATGTGGTACCGACCACACTGGCATTGAAATCTCCATCATTCAGAGTTCTACCCTCTATAAAATTATCTGCATTAAGAATACCCACTGTTTCTATCTCTTTGGAGGGTTGTACTCCCAAAACCTGTGTAAAACCATAGATACCAGTCTCACTCTTCTCTAGATACCATATTTGATCAGAATAGGAACTTATTAATCCCTGCAATGACCCGGTGCTATTCTCTTCAAGTAAAATATCAATAACTGATGTATTGATGGATGAGAAGGTGGGATCCAGAGTATTCTTTTCTTTTATCACAATCACATCGGACACGAGATCCAGACTATCATCAACTGAGTTCACAAGTGAATCAGTCAGGACTAGAAGCGATGTTATCAGCAAGACTCCCAGAACAACTGCTAAAATGGCCAATCCAGTTATAGTTTTGGATTTTTTTAGATTTTGATAGGCAAAAGTTATTACTGGATGCAAATTAATCAATCTACTGCATTTAGGATTTAATTCTTATTTATTGGGACAGGGATTATTATTCAGTTTACAATTATCCCATTCCAAATAGAGATCCTAGGAAGGGCATGGCCAGTGAACCAAGAGCACTTAATTTTGGACCATAGGATTTTAGATACCATGAAATTGGCTTCACAAAGCGAATTTCAAAACTCGTACCCATGGTTGATTGTGAGCCTTCTTCCTCGGCATATATTGAGACAACACGATGACCAAATCCAGTTGGTTGTAATCTGAACCAAATAGCATCACCTACCTGAAGGAGGGATGAAAGAAGACTTAAGATATCATATCCCTCATCGATCAGTTTGGGCTGGATTGGTGGAAATGAATCAGTTAGAATATCAAGTTCAATATTAACATCTTGTTTATTGGGATGTATCGATAGTAGGTCTGTCTCATACCAGACTCTTAGTTTCCTACCCTCTTGTGTTGTCTTGTTGATGAAGAACACAATGATACCGGTACTCTCAATCACTGAGGTTTGATTCGTTTTGGCACTAACTGTGAAGTACAAATCTTCCTTGATGAATTTCTCATAGTTATCAGTAAGATTAACTAGCAGACGATCAACCAATCTGAATGGTTCAGGAGCTGATTTTTCAACCTTTTTGATTATGCTCACGATCTCTTTCCATGTCAGACCGGTCCCCTTCCCTTTTAGGAAGTCATCAATCTTGTCATCAAATAACTCCAATAATTCTTTTTTAACGATATCACCAGTGAAAGCATCAGAATTTGAATTACTGAGGTAAGCAAGGAGCAATATCTTCTCACGTGCCCTTTCCATACGGGTAGTTTCGGTTTCATCATTTTCATAACTTGAGACAAGATAGTTCTTGACTGAAGCACTCCATTCATCGTATTTCATAGCGGTTGCTGGATCCATATAGGTGTTGAACACATCTGAGAGGATATTATCCAATTTCAGTGGGAATGCATCTGGTTCATAGAAGCCAATAAGTCCTCCTGGTGTGAGACTTGGATCCTCAGGATATGAGACCAAAAAAGTTATTGCAATGGCAACAAATGCCATCGAAAGAGCAAATGTGGGTACAAGTGCCCCAATTTGTTCACTTAATGTGGAGGAAATGTCATCTCGATATGCTGTGGCAATATAGAACAGTGAAAAGGACAATAGTGAAGAAAAGGTGATCAGATATGACTGTAATCTGGAGCTCTTCAGAGCCCTAACTAGATCATCGAATCCTTGGATTCCTCTCAGGTTCTTGCCCTTCTTCATGAATTTTTTAACTTCTTTATTGAACCCGGCATTGAGTAAAAAGCCATTAACTGAGTATATTGTACTCATTAGAATAAATAGTATCCAT
>DAOUUM010000086.1 GCA_030668165.1 Candidatus Heimdallarchaeota archaeon | reverse complement strand
GCAGATAGATAAGCTAGACTGCATGCGGAATGTACCATTCCAAATATTTCGGTCACACCAGTATGGGCAGGATCAACGTGAACTGTTGCATCAGAGATGATGAATAATACACCTTGCAGTGGCTCACCTGCAATGGTTGCCTTCCTGCTGAATTCTTTCCATGCTTGGATAATAAATTCTTGAATTCTGTCAAGTCTTTGTACACCTTTGCTGTCCTCAACTAAAATATTTGTATCAGATTGTGCCCAGTAACCTCTGGCAAATTTAGAATCAAATTGACCATCAGATGCATCAGCTAATAGGTTTGCACGTTCTTTTCGCTCCATATAATCATCAATCTTACCTTCTCTGAGTAGTTTTACAACACCCTCAGCAAGTGGTTCGATTGTCAACTGGAGTCTGTTATGAGCATTATTAGATTTACAATGGAAAGTCCTGGATCTTTGTCTGATCGTCTCCCTGTGTACAACTACTGGATCAGATAGGTAAATTGGTACTTGTTCATCAATCCTGGTTGTCAAAATCTCAATCTGTAAAGGATCTATACCCTCAAGAATTAATTTTTTGGTTTTATTATCAAGATGATAACTTGCAGTGGGATCAGCCATAATCCAGTTACTAACAACCTCACCTAGCTTGGATAGATCACCAGCTTTCTTGGGTGAAATTGCACGGGATACAACTGGTTCTGCAGCATAAACAATTTTCTCAAAGCCTGGTACCTCATGACCATCCCTGTAAAATGATTCACCAGCTGGACAAATAAATCCATACAATGCAAATAAATTACCTGCAGGTATTTTTGGAACCTCAAGGATATCGGTTATCTCCATGACTCCTAATCTCTTTATTCTGTGTTTTTGTCTTCGGTTAATCAGATAAATAGTATCATCCCTATGCAGGGTTCCACTGTAAATACGTCCAATTAATGTGGGTCTTTTTGTTCTGGGATCAATAAATACTTTGGTTATCATACCAAGTAATGGACCTTCAGGATCACAATTGATAAGGGATTGACCAATTTCAGAATCTAAATCTCCATTCCAAATCTTTGGAATTTTGTATTTTTGACTGGTACCTGGATGAGGAATATGTTGAATTACCATTCTCAAAATGGCTTCATCTAATGGAAGATTATCTCTTAACCATTGTTTATCATCCTCAGCATACTTTTGAAATACATCTGCTGGAGTTAATCCCTTCTGTTGTAATATCTCAACTGTAAATGCCCAACCATCCTTTGCGGATCCAATAGCAATTGAATTCTTGGGAAATGAAATCGCCCATAATTTCTTGAATTCCTTTGGTACAATCTTCTTGATCATATTGTTCACTTGGGAAGCAATAATATCCAATTTACCAAATACATCCTTGGGATCAAGTCGGAGTTCAGATATTAAACGATCGACCTTATTGATAAATAATACTGGTTTACATGCCTCTTCTCCAACAGCAAGTTGGATATTAGTCTCTGTCTGGGTCATCATACCCTCAAGGGCATCAACCAAAATTAAAGCTCCATCAGATCCTCTTAATGCACGGGATACTTCACCGGTGAATGAAAGATGACCTGGAGTATCATTGATTTGGAATAAATAGGTCTGTTCCTTTTTATTTCCATCTTCATCAATAATCTCATACTCATAACTAAGAATAACGACGGAAGTAAAGATAGTTATACCTCTCTCCTGCTCCTCGTCATCAGAATCAGTCATTCGTTTCTCACCAGCTGCTTCGGCTGACATAAGACCTGCCTTGGCCAGCAGGAAATCTGCCATTGTTGATTTTCCATGATCGATGTGAGCTGCAATTGAGAATACTCTTCTGAGCTCAACTGGATGGTCCATAATTAATTCTCTTATTTCTGAGGCGTTCTTGATTCGCATCTTAACTTCACCATTTACAATTTATAGTAATTGTTACTTGATTTTATTTTGAGAAAGATATTATAAAACAAACACGATAGATACCCAAAATAATATTGTTCTTAAAAGTTAATTTTCATTTGAGAACTCTTAGAATGATTGTTTTGGCGATTTCTTTTAGACTTTCTTATCAAATCAATATAAATTAATAATACAAGCTAATTATGCATCCTGTGAATATCCCTCTCTTATTGGTGCAATAATTATTTTAAATTATGGTAATTAATAGATAAATTGAGAAATCCATATAATAAGAAAATAATGGATTATATTGTAATTATGATCGATTCCATATCCGTGAGTGATTCATTTGTATCGAACATAAATGATTTCACACCGGATGAGAGAAAGGAGCTTAATGATTTTATAAGTAAATATGAAATTGAGAAAAAATTATCCCAAAAAAATAGACATTACATCTGGTATATAAGATCTAATACCAACTATTATTACAAATTGATTGAAAATTGGAATACCATAAATGTAGAAAAAATAAGACCTAGTGAGGTTAGTAAGGAGTCAGATAGCAAAATCGCAAGCAAAATCGCAAAAAATGAGAAACTAGATATAATCAAGTCAACCTCTCGAAAATTAAAACATGATATCTCAAATCCTTTTACCTCGGTTTCATTGGATATTGAATTTTTGAAAGAAATTTTTGAAGAAAAGGGGACATTTGAGAAAAAAATAGATACCATGGTAAAAGATGCATTCACAAATCTTAAATTTGCCACTGACGGCATATTTAGCAACTTAAAGTCAGTGAAAGAAATTTCTTCTGAAAATTATACTAGAAAAGATAAAAATATTGATAGTGAATTTATTGATTTTGAAGCCTCTTTATTTTACTTAATTAGAACACTAAAATATAAGTTCAAAACTGGATTATCTATTCTATACCAGTATCCAAAAAATCTCAAATTAAATATTAATCAAAATTCATTCATACGCTTATTGTATTATATTATTGAAAATTCACTTGAAAATATTCAAAATCAAGAATCAGGAATTATTATAATAAAAATTGCTGAATATACAAATGAATGCAAAATAACCCTAACGGATAATGGATCTAAGCTTAAATCAGAAATTTCCTTGCACCAATTAACAAGGCCTTTTTTTACCACTAAATCCGAACACCTTGGATTAGGCCTAACAATTGCTCAACAAATGATTAGTCACGTTGATGGAAAATTGTTATTGGCTTCTAGTGATAAAGGTAATCTTTTCACCGATATCAGAATTCCTAAAATATTATAAACCAGATGTCTGGGTATCCTTACCTTGTCTGTTACTAGGATACAGTCTCTCTGTAGTGTTCATTTCCCTGGCATTGTATGCAACGCATATTTTTTTTGTCTCTAAAAGACGATTGGTGAGAAGGTGCAGGTCACCTATTTCATAAATTCCCTCAGTTAGGTAAGAATATAGATCATAACTAATAATATCGGTCAGAATGAGCGTGAGATGCATTGTGTGTTTTCGAAGCTGGATGATTCTCTGTTTATTCTCGTCATATCCATCAGATACTATTTTGTATTTTTTCCCAAAAAGATCATCTAGTAAGGATTCAAGCAAAGAACCTACATTCTCATATTCCATGATCTATTGTACAATACTTGAGTTTATAATTTTACTAAATGTTAATTAAAAAAGTAATAAATTAGCATCTAAATTATCTTGATTTTGTAAATAACGCAATTAGAACGTAAACATAACCAAGAATATACATGGGTAAGAAGATATATGGCCAATTATACAGGCTGTCCAATTCCTTTGTATTTGAAAAAAATTCGATGTTTAACACCAAATAGGCAGAAGCAAAATAAAGAATACTTGCAACTATCGTTAACAATTTTGGCAAAGCTCCATACCTTTTTAGTGCTGCTAATAGTATGAAAATTCCAGAAATTGCAAATATTATTCCCAAATATAGTAAATTATCAATAAAAAATGCAGCTCTTACATTATCAGCATCAAATCGTTCCAATCCATTCGCTTCAACGGTTATTAGATATAAAATGTAGCCGGATGGAGCTACAAGGGCGACATACTCGAGCAATCTGATGATAATACTCTTTGTTTTAATAATTGAAATTAAAATAAGTGCACTTACAAATGTCAAAGATAGATACGCAATTGAGATATAATACGAGATGGAATTTGGATCGGTCATACTATCAAAAACAATCCAAAATGACGGTAATGATTCAACATTGCCTAGGTAAAAACCAATCATATCTGAGGGAGTAAAGCCCCAAAATCCATGCATAATTACATTAGAATAATTCAAAGCAATAATAAGAGCCATAATGGAGGCAAAAATTTTAGAACCGAAGGATATTCCTCTTTTCTCAGTTGTTCCAAAGCCACGTAGATCAGCAGCATCTAATTCGATACCTGCTACCTGCTCATATTGCTGCTTGAGCTTCTTCTCATACTGGTAAAGCTGTCTTAACTCCTCCATATTATAGGAAAGTGTACTAGAGTCTGTAGATCTCTTATCAGCTTCAATCATGTTCTCCATTTCTTCTATACGACTTCTTACTTCATCCAAATCTAGTCGGATTCGTGTGCGGAGGCGCTGGGGATCTTCTATTTTAGAGACCTCCTCTTAACCTATATGAAACTTCCATAATTACTTATGAATAAACTAAAATATATTAGTTATTGTTCCAATGGCTGATAAAGTTCAAAAAATAATGTGATGTTACAATCTTATCAATATAAAATATCTTGCAACCGTGAAATTTTCTTGGCAATCATATTCTTTGCATGAATTGGAGTAAGAGATTCAGGATTATATGACAGTACCCAGGATCTCTTATCCCTGTAGTAAGTTAGATACTCACCCACATCCAGATTCGGGATCATCAGTTTTGCTTCTGGGGTAAATATATCGGATATAGGTCCTTGAGGATCTATTTTTCTTAACTTGAATACTGATAGTTCAGAATTAGATACAATCCAGGGGTCAAATTCTGCAACCTGTGAAATTGCAATTAGAAACAGACCAAATTTTCTACCCTCAGAAGTTACATTCCTGACCCATTCATCATTGGCCAGTCTCTGGGCTTCTTCAGTTACCATTATTGTCTTATGTGGCAATCTCTCATGAATAGCCATTTGAAGTATGTATTTGATAAATGTTGATACAATTGTTGTGGCAATCTGGGCATCATCCATCACAATCCAGAATACTACAATTTCTCCAGATTTGATTGGTAATACAGATGATTCTTCTTTATCGATCAATCCTTCTATGGTATCGATGATGAATTTATTGATAGTCGGTCGAGTGTCAGATTCATATTTCTTAATCTTCTCAGCCAACTCAGATGGATCCGCACCAGCTCTTGAAAATACCTCTTGTTGATTTTGAATAAATTTCTGAGCACTTCTAAAAGTATCACCGATTTGCTCCACATCGAAATAAACAGAGGTTTCATCCCTTCTTGTTCCACCTATCTGCACAATACTATCTGCGATGTCAGCATATTCAAAATGATGATCGAATACTATTGCCGCACAGTCCTGTGCTCTCACATTCTCTTTTAAGATCTGCTTGGTTAGAGTTGTCTTTCCAACTCCGGTCTGACCCAAAATTGCTAAATGGGGAGAACCTGCAGGATTTGCACCAAGTATTGGGATTTGTGCGATTCGCACATCAAGATCCATGCCCTTCTTTTTCACAAATGATTTGAGGAGGTCCTGTAGAACAGGTATTTGTGGATCATCAATAATTGTATGAGGAACTATTTTGGATGGTACATGGGAAATTGTTGAATCATTGATTTCCTCCCTGACATTGGATCTGATCTTGGCTTCCAATGCCATCATCCGCTGATCCAGATACTCAAGATCCGCTTCTGCAGATACTTTGAGCATACGCAGTACTTTCAATCCCTCTTTGAGAAATCCTTCACCTTTATTGTATTTCTCGATCATTAATCCTAGTAATCTTAGAAATGATGAATATATCTCAGCTGCTGCTTTTTCTGCTGACTGTTTGCGTTGCCAGAATGATGATTTTGTATGGGTTTCTCCAATCTGAATTGATAATTCCTCAATTAGCTGTTCTTTCTTGTCCTTGGTGAATTTCAGGTATCTGAGACAGTGATCAATATAATCTTCAATCAGAAGATCAATCATAATGTTGAGTACTTGCTCGATCCATTCAACACCTATTGCAAAGTCCAAAGCTGCGACTCTATTAGCTGTAGCTGCTCTGAGATCAATGTTTAGCATCTCAAGGATACGGGCTGAAAAGTGACGTGCATAAAGAATAAAAAATGGCCCCAATTTATCATAGTATGGAGCATCGGGGTTACCCTTGGTTATAACAATCTCAAAGATTTTTTCAAGTCTCTGCAGCAATTTAGTGGATTCCTTTGTTTTTCCAACTCCTTCATAATAAAGGATGGCCTTCTCATAATCAAAATAGCCTCTAATAAATCTTGAAGCATTTCCATCACTAATGGCCGATTTGAGAGCTTCCTCTGCTTTTATTGCCATTTCGGTAATATTTCTGTCACTTTTACTCAAAAATTATACACCAATTTTACGGATAGGATAAACGAACCCGTGTATAGAATCATTATAAAACCAATCCTTATATTATCTTCTACTTTTGTTTACAAATATTAGTAATTATTTCTCAGATAATTAGAATTACTCTAGATGAATAATTGAATTTAGCGCCTTTTTATATTTTGAAAGATACTATATATTTTTTAGTTTAATTTATTTGTGATTTCAGATTACTAATGGGTTTAATAATTTATGGATTAATTTATTTTGCTTTGACCCATCCCTTATGAGCACAATGGGAACAAGTATACAATAACCTTTCATTTTGCATATTGATATTATCCTTTTTACCCAACATGTGGCCACATTGCTTACATATATCAACACGTCTCTTCTCAACTCTTTCCACATTAACTTTCCAGGGATCTTTTGAGAAGGCATCTGAGGTATTGAATTCAAGCACTCTTTTGTTGATACAGGCTTCACAGGTAATATCTTTACATTCATCAAATAATTCCTTAAATGGTGTCCTGGCACATACTATACTCAATTCAAATTTTGTAGGATCAAAATTGGATCTGGAAAGTATCATGGTATGATCCCTATCAGCACTGGATAATATGTTGAATATTTCCAGATCAATTACTTCACTGTCAAATGTATTCATTAGTTCAATTTTTGCTGTATCCCTGTTGGAACCGAAGTCATTTGCCATGGAATTTATTCGCATAGTTGGTGAATTCGGGAAGAGTTGCGTCAATACATGTCGGACCTCAGATTCTCCTTGGTCCATCATCCTTGTACCAATCCTGTCTGCTAGACCCCTGTTTGAGCCCTCATTCAAATCTATTCTAATAACCATTTTCTACTCAAATTATATGCAATTTAATTGTATATAAGCTTTAAAGCAAAGAAGTGGTTTAGACTAGCAAAAACCCAAGCAAACTATCTAATTCATACTTTCACGAAATAATCATAAGGTAAATTCAATCAGAAACTATTTTCAGTTTATTAGATTTCGTACTAAATATTAGATATAACTTCCACTTTCTATCTTATGAGGTAGATAATAATTTGTTATGTATTGGGCATCAATCGCATTTAATGCCTGTATCTCAGCTTTGAAGCCTTGTTTGAGCATTAACTCTATTTGTTTCTTCCAGTTAGGTTTTCTTCTTACAAATTCCTCGTCTAATATGAGTTTAATTCTTCTCTCATCACTTTTGCTAAGTTTAAGATGGGTTGATTTTGGAATGTTATATGGAGAGTCTTTTCCTTCTTCATCACCCAGATCTTCTGGAAGGAGTCCTAACCACTTGATATCAGGTACTGCCAGATTAGCTGCTTCGAAACTCAATGCTTTAGATCCTACAGAGTATACACGAAGGATCTCAAATCCATAAATATCCGAATCCATTAGAGCTAAGATAGGTAATTTTAATTCATCATGGATTTTCTTCAGAAACATCCTTGTTGCCATATCTGGTTGACCCTTAGCCGTAATAATTATGGAGGGGATATAGTCATAAAACTGATCCTGGGCTAGTCGATTGAATACAGCGTCCTTCTCTATCACCAAGACAAATTCTGCGTCGCTCTCTAGTTTATCATAATCATCAATATTTGCAGATATTGATTTACCAGAACCCATTTTTCTACAATCAATAAAATCACCCTGTTCGGTATATTCTATATTACCAACAACGACTCCTTTAGCGGATGCAGTTACATTCAATGATGGTCTGGTAACCTTCAGCATGGCACCAATGTCTTCTATTAAGTTATCTGATGTGCCCTGGGTTTCAAATGTATTCACATCCATATAAAAGAGATCACGTTTGGTTGAATCAATATCTCGTATCAAGTTCTCATGCAAAATACTCATTAATTGGGTCAATTGTGATACAGATTTTACGGAGGATAGACTTCTAAATTGTCTGGTTGTTTTTTGCTTCCCTAGAAGAACAAGCTCTGTATCTTCGTCAAATCCTATATTATCCGAGGATCTGCTTGGTATGGAGAATGCGACATTCGATGGATCATTTAAGGCCCCCTCAATGAAATTCCGAGTAATCTCTACTAGCATTTTTCTAGTCTGATCTGCATTTTTTGTCTCCACATGGAGGGTACCATATGGGTACTCAATATCCAGGATTTTTTGAACTTCCTTTTTAAGAATTTTTAATTTATTGATATCCACTGTTTTCTTAAAATCTAAATTGATTATCTTGTCATCTAATGGGTAATCGGATAACTGTTTACTTATGTCAGATAACACAATCCATTTTTTCTTATTCCGGAGAAAGAGAATGAAATTCAAATTCTTAAGTTTAAACTCATCCTTTAGTTGTTTTTTTACTTCTTTGATTGTATCTGTAGTATCAATCATTAGTATTTTGAATATTGGATGTACATCCATCGAGTTTTTACATTTTACCTCTATTTCTACCATCATCAGTCACCTTCATTTCTTTGATTTTTTACTCCTTGTGCCCTTGGAGCTTCGGGCTTTACTGCTGCTTTTTTTCTTTGTTGCAGGTTTTTTAGGCTTAGCAGTTGATGTTTTTTCAAATTTTTTGATACCTAAACCAGCTTCCTTGCTTTTCTTGGTTGGAGATTTGGTCTTT
>DAOUUM010000438.1 GCA_030668165.1 Candidatus Heimdallarchaeota archaeon | reverse complement strand
TTTTCCCATATTTTTTTGTTAGTTTATTTCATTATAAAATGTTACATAGGATTAAAATTTGTCAAAAAAACTGATTTTGTAAGTATTATATGATTCATTGGTTTATATACCAAACTGTTTAATCACTTTTGTTATCTAACTACGGTTAATAACAAGGGACTAGGACACTCATCACCTGTCATTTCTTAGGAAGTACGGAAAAGATTTTGAGAGGCCGAATACTTGAAAAAGGAGTCCTGTTCAATGAACAAACTGGTGTAAGACTCGTGTGGAAAACCCTTTTGGAAATGTCATACAGCAATGGTCCACCGGAAAGCGCGGATTACCTGTCTCCGCTGAAAGTTAGGAAACTGGAGGAGCAGGAAAGACGAACCGTCCCTCGGGACAACATGGCAGACAAACCCTAGACTGGGTGATGGCGACATCTGGCTGTTGTGGAACGAACGCGTAAGAATTTGTCAAAATTCAGATCATACTATCATTTCCAATTCCACTCTAACCATATCAAATCTGATCAACAATTCTAAGGTATCTTTATTAGTTAATCGACTTAATTCATTTCAAAACTTTAATTTCAAGCAATAATCAACTATTTTTGGGGCAATCTTTATCTATAGTAACTTATTACAACATCGTTAAGCACGCGAATATTTTAATTATGGAGAGGGGTTGGAAATGTTCCAAATTTTTCATCATATTATTATTCTAAAGGAAGTGATACCATGAAAAAAATTAGTTATATTTTAATTATCCTATTTATGGGGGCAGTATTAATTCAACCTGTTTCCATACAAGGAACACAGTTGGGAGAAGGTGACTTTTCCCCAGATAGCCTTAAACAATCAATTAATGAACAGATGAACTCAAATTTAGATATTAATCTAGAAGATGAGTCTCCTGAGATTAATTCCATGGGAGAAATTACTCCTGAAACATTTGAAGAAAATGCTAGTGGTTTACAACCATTTTTCCCTTCCCATACAGAATCAGTACTATCTGTTATTGAGACTCAATCCATCTCTACAGATTTTATTGCTGATGAGGTACATTCACCAGGACGAGATTCCTATATTATTGATTTTGGTTATCATTACTACCAGAATTTGGCAGATATTGATCCTTACTCAATATATGATGGTTGGGCTGGTGCAATTGTACTAGGTGCTTCACTTGATATGTCCATTGATTTGACAATTCCAACGAATATGACTTATGTTTACAATGAGACTGCTATAGCTGGACAACCATTACAGATTAATGCCACAGTATATGATGCCGGACCTATGAAGTTTTCAGTAAGTTTTACTTTTAAACTAGAGGGTAATCTGAGATTGGGACCCTCATGGTTTGGTGTGGAATATCCACTAAATATGGAATTTGTAAAAGAGATTGTACTATTTGAAGGTGATATTCCCTACGAACCATATCCAATTGAGGAAATGGCTTATGCAATCAATCTTGGGGATTTATTGGGCAATATGATCGTTCCTGGACTTGGCAAGGCAATAGCTTCAATATTTGATATTGAGCTTATCTTGACCCCACAAATCGATATGGACCTGATAGCAGATATAGTAACTCTAGATCAAGATACCATGAGTATAAGATTTCAAGATTACGATACTCAATCCTTCTTTATTAAACCACCTGAGGCACTGATCGATGGATCAGATTATCAATTTGCTCTTGAAAATTTTGAATTTGATTTTAATCTATCTCTTCTCTGGTCTCTACATTTTGGATTCAACGAGGATGGTCCCCTGAGTTTTCTCACCAAGATTTTCAAAGATGGGTTCACTTGGGATTTTCTAACTTTTCCCAAAATTTCGCTGCCTGGAGGACTCCCAGATAGTGATCCCCGAGCTTCAGCGACCGGTGATCTTGATGTGGTGGCAGATATAAATGCAGTTCCAGAATTTCATATCGACACTTACAGCTTAAGTGAAGCCAATGATAATGGCATTCTAGATCCCAATGAGGATGGAGAATTGATGTTTGATTTGCTGAATCATGGAAATGGACCATCCTTAGGCACAAATATAAGTTACAGCTCAATTGATTTGATAAATCTATCCGGATCTACCAATACCAATGAAGTCGTATTAAGTAATGAATTTACTACAGGGATTGTCAGTTTCAACGTACCGGCAGGTTATTCTGATGATAATGGAAACATTACAATGACAATTTCAATTTTGAGAACTACAGGTGAAATCATAAGTCAAGAAATTGATTTCATGGTTAGAGTATTGCAACCCGGAGAATCTTATGTCAATCTGAATTCGCACAACTTCGATGAACCTGATGATGGTAATTGGGATGCTGGTGAATCAATCACCTTAGTCCTTTCATTGGAAAATGTGGGTTCTGAATCCTTAACTTACCTCGAGGTTGGAATAGACAGTGTGTCAGGTTCTGATTTTACCACAACTAACAGTTATGAGAGCGATTCCTCGGGTTTAGATGTCTTTGAATCTACACTTATTGAAATTACCTCCCCTAGCGATATAACTGATAATTATTTGGATATCCAGATATATCTGTACTGGGAGGATGCTAATTATGCCTACCTTGAGTATTGGATCATAACATTAGATATGTACCCACTTGCACCAAATGAGGATCTTATCTCAGTTAATGCAATTCCTATTGACATTAACAACAATAATAATATTTTCGATGCAGGAGATGAATTTCTTGTCGATGCTGTTCTTGAAAATTTGGGAACCGATGATGCTAGTGTGGTTGTTGGTTTACTTTATACCGACGATCCAAATGTTATTGTGGATGATGAATATCTCTATTGGTATGATCATTCCGCGGGAACTGAGAAACCAAGTTTCAATAGTATTTACATGGCAATTAGTCCATTTGCTACCACTAAGACTGTATCTCTAATCCTCTACA
>DAOUUM010000300.1 GCA_030668165.1 Candidatus Heimdallarchaeota archaeon | reverse complement strand
TGATAACTGAGATGTACATTCCAATTTTGACATCACGGGCAGGATTCTTCATCTCCTCCACAGTATTAGCAATGACCTGAAAACCTTCATATGATACAAATATGACCGCTGAACCTATAACAATTCCTGAGAAACCTCCCAGTAAATCGGTATCAAAGAACTCGTAAGGATCGACATCAAGAGTAAATGGAGAGTACCGGTCTCCTTTGAAATAATAGAGTCCAAGCACACCAATAAACAGAAGTACCATTAATTTGAAGGTGACAATGAGATTTTGGATGGATCCACTTTCCTTGACTCCCTTCAGATTGATCAGCATGAAGGTGAATATTGAAAGAAAAGCAAATACCTTTCTACCGGTAAGAATATCTGGATTATTCACTGCAAAAAAGTGTAATTCAGTAATTCCATGCATATATTCTGATACATACAATCCAAAAGTAAAGGCATAAAGGGCGATGGTTACACTGTAACCCAGCCAAAGCATTGCTCCCAACACATTTCCCACCAGAGGATTCTTAAATCCACTGCGTAAAATGGTGAACTCTCCACCTGCAGAGGGATATTTACTGACTAATCTGTAATAACTGTTTGCGGTCAGGAATGCAATCACTCCACCGAGAAAGAAAGAAACCACTGCAGCAGGTCCAGCCATTCCGGCTAATCTTCCCAATACCGAGAATATTCCTCCTCCAATCATCGCTCCGACTGCAATGGAAATGCCCTCTTTGAGTCCTAATTCCTTGGCAAACTCTGTTCGGCTCTCGCTTCCAAGTCCGTCGGATTGATCCATAATGCCCTTTATGAGATGTATTTTTAATCTTACTCATATTATATCATACCCAATAAAATATTCTTCGGGGGAATGATATCTTAACCGTACTCAGAAATTTTCAATACCCTTCAATCCTTCGATCCTGTTGCAATTGCTTCCTCACTGATTAAAAGATTAATAATTAAGGAGTTTGCGATGTTTTATTTTAAACGACCTCATTTCTATAAAATTTGCAAAAACACAGGCTGATCCTTAATCTAATCTGATATTTCCATTTTCATTTTCTGCACTGTGATAAATAATAACTGCAGAGTCAAGCTCTCTCATAATTCTGTAGGCAATCCTGGTTCTGATCCGATCCCAAATACCAGTATCCTTGGTGTGCCCAATCAGCACAGCATCAGGTTGATGTTTCTGAGTTGCATGTTTAAGAGACTTCACAAAATTATGGCCATATAGAAGAGTTGAATCTGAATTCAAAGCATACATCATACTTATTTCATTGGAATAAGTATCGAATTCCCGAGCGCTTCTCTTTACTTCGATGAAATCTGCTGCATCTTCAAGAGAAATAGTTTGAGGAATGAGTACAACATGATAAGCATGGATTTCAGGATCTTTTTCGGCTGATGAACCCATGAGCTTTGCCCAACGAGCAAGGTAATAATCTCTTTCCGAACCATCGAGTAGCATAAACAAATGGGAAATACGAACTCTCTCAACACCATATCTTGGTGGGTGTACCTGTAATACAGCGGATCCCACATTATCAACAACCTCTCTTGATATAGATTTGATAAACATTCTATCAAGTAATGTCTTTCTTCTCCTACTGGCAAGAGTGACCAATTGATAATCTCCTAAATTATATGTATTGATAATTGCTCTTGAAACGTCTGTATCAACTACATGTTTAACCTTGTAATCAACTGCGAAGTTATCAAATATATTTGTAACCTTGCTAATATCTGGCAAAGGATCCCCTGCATGCATGGAGACCAATAGCAAAGTCACCTTAACTCGATATTTCATTGCTATCTGTGCAGATATTTTCCAATTCAATGTCTCAAATTTCTTACCTGTTATGGGTACCAGCATATTTTCTAGATCGATGAAGAAGTCATCAGTGGTGATACCTGTTCCATGGAACTCTTTGATCAAATCCTTTCCAAGAGGTTCCAAAACATATTTCGCGGTGTCTAAATCTTTTTTGGGACCGTATTTCTCATTTAACATCATATATCCAATTGAAACTGTTAGAAATACTGCAAGAACAACTAAGGCCAAGGCTGATTCTGCAAGATGGGTAAAGAAGTATACGAATACTAATGCCATGTAAATAATTATGAGTACAATGGCAAATTTTGCAATTCTATTCTTCTCCTTGGGAAATATTTTCAGAATTGAGTAATTAATTACTAAGAAAATACCGAGGAATATTATTGATCCAACTTCTGCAATCTGTTCTGCATTTCCAAATAAAGTGAAGAGCCAGGAGATTGAGCTGGTAGCAATAATTGCCAGATATGGTACTTTGGATTTCTTGCTAATAACAGCCAATTGCTTGGGGAAGGCCTGATAATCGGACATCACATATGCCAATCTTGAACTTCCAAGTAAGGTTGCATTAATTGCTGAGGTAGTTGATGCAACAGCTCCAAGAGTGATTAATAATATGGCCCATGGTCCAATAAATTCCACCGCCTGAATCAGTGCAGCCTCATCAATGTTATGTGGATCATCAACCAGACTGAAGGTGGCGACAGTAACTACCATATATGTGATAGTCACAGTGATAACAGAAATATACATACCTAATTTGACATCTCGAGCCGGATTCTTCATCTCCTCAACAGTATTTGCTATCACATCAAAACCCTCATATGCTACGAATATGACTGCTGAACCTATAACAATACCTGAGAAACCACCCAGTAAATCGGTATCAAAGAACTCATATGGATCAACATTCAATGTAAATGGAGTATAACGATCTCCTTTGAAATAATAGAGTCCCAGTACCCCAACAAAAAGAAGTACCATTAATTTGAAGGCGACAATCACATTCTGAATTGTACCACTTTCCTTGACTCCTTTCAGATTAATCATCATAAAGGTGAATATTGAGAGAAATGCAAATAATTTCCTACCAGATAGAAAATTAATATTATCCACTGCAAAAAAGTGTATTCCAGTTGATCCATGGATGAATTCTGATACATACAATCCAAAAGTAAAGGCATACAGGGCAATGGTTACACTGTAACCAAGCCAAAGCATTGCTCCCAGTATATTCCCAACGAGAGGATTCTTAAATCCACTGCGTAAAATGGTGAACTCTCCACCTGATGATGGATACTTACTAATTAATCTATAATAGCTGTTTGCGGTCAGGAAGGCAATCACTCCTCCGAGAAAGAAAGAAACCACAGCTGCCGGCCCAGCCATTCCGGCTAATCTTCCCAGTACTGAGAAAATGCCTCCTCCTATCATCGCACCCACTGCGATAGAAACAGCCTCTTTGAGTCCTAATTCTTTGGCAAACTCTGTTCGACTTTCACTCTCTTGTCCGTCGAATTGTTCCATAACGCTGTATATGCGTTATATTTTTAATATTACCGTTTTCAAAATATCCCTTACAAAATATTATTTGAAGAATTTAATCAAGAGATATGTAAAATTTTGAAGAATTACCGGAAGATATAGTAATATTTCAATTTTGATACTTTTTGATAAATTGTAAAAAAATTCATTGATTTGATAAAACAATAGTTTCTGATGGAAATTTAGGACGAAATTATAATTATTTAATAAATCACAACTTCTAATTTTCAGTTATATAGCGAAAGCAATATTAATAATATATATTCAAGTAAAATTGACTACCCGGAATTTTACATGGGTATGTTATTTCCGAATAATAATTTCGGATAAACACAGGTTCGGTACAATAGCCTGGCCAATTGGCTGGACTGCTAATCCAGTGTGCTTGCACTCCCGGGTTCGAATCCCGGCCGAACCACCATTTCTACTTATCTAATATAACTTTTGCAATCAAATTTGCAATTGTCGTAAACTGATGGGGATCTGCTAATATTCCCTCAATGACCTTCTCATCTATTACCATATCCACAATTCTTAGATATTGAGGCCATTTTATAATTTACGAAAAAATATGAGAATTTGGAGTACTAGGTAACTAGGTAACTTACATTCATTTATCATATAGTGGGTTATAATTTTTATACTTATTTTACTAATTAATTAATCGAGGTAGATAATATTTCCATCTAAGAAAAAGCAGCACTATGTCCCACAATATCTCCTCAGGAAATTTTGTGATGAAGGAAAAACGTCCCTGAATGTTTTTAATATTCCTAAGAATAAGTTTTTTATTTCTTCAATCAAGGATATTGCTCAAAAAAAGTACTTCTATGGGCACAAACCAGAAATGGAGGAAATTCTCTCCTCAATAGAAAAAGAACAGAGTGATATCATTAATGGAATCTTAAAGAATCAGAGATTTCCTGTAAAAAATGATGATACAGAGGTTGATATGTTTAAATTGTTACAGTTTATATGTATCCAAAAAAATC
>DAOUUM010000350.1 GCA_030668165.1 Candidatus Heimdallarchaeota archaeon | reverse complement strand
TAGGAATCGGGTGCATTTATTACCGGATAAATCTGAAAATCTGGACTGATGTCATAAAATGGCCCAGGATACATTATTGGAGGACCAGGTACTCCGATATCGAACATGGGATAACTTGTTTTGCCAACAAGAATAATGTTACCCTGGCTATCACTTACAAGTTGAGATGGCATATCACGACCATCCGAGCCCATTACAAAAGAAAAATTAAAATTATGATAACTCGTATCCTGAGCTGCTAAATTACTAATGCTAGTTATTATTAATATTAACAAAAAGGCGATGTACGGCAACTTACGTATCTTCATTATATTTCTTAATATCCGATATGATTCGAGACGCTTTTTAGTCTTGTGAAATTGCTAAAAAAATCAGAAATTTTTATTTTGTGGATTTAATTATTTTAATTTCTAATCTACTATCAACTGCTGGTAGTATGATGGAATTACCTTCTGGATCCTCGACAATAATTGTGAATGGTAACTCAAAATTCTGGAATTTACTGAGTAGATCCATTCTTTCCTGTACTGCATCCTTTAATTCCTGGGTATCATAATTGGCTTTTGCCAAGAATAACTTCATGTTAATATCGTCAAGAACACCTTCCACATTCCTAATCCAGGTGGATGTTCCAGTTTTGGGATCAATTGATACACCAAGTTCAGGTATTGATACCTGCCCGAAGCTTGCCCGGACAATCTTTGTTCTACCATCCTTTTCATCTTCAACATGATATGTGTAGATGGTATGATCCTTTGATCTGGTATTAAAAAAATCAGTTGATCGCAAACCGCATAGCTTGCAATGCAGACTTAGCATCATGAAATCGTCATAATGCGGGATGTCGAGAATATGTGATATCATATCTGCTTCTTCATTCCCACATTCAGGACAGATGAATTTGGATATGTTATAACTACTATCCCTTTTATATTCTTCCACAATATTAATTGGGAATTTAATTTTTTATTAGTTTGGTTAGTTATCTTCTATTATTTAATTAAAATACTTGATGGATTTATCATTCATCTGCGATTAACTTTCGACCCAGATCAATGGATCCACTACCAATTCTCTCTAGTACCATTCCTTCCTGACGAAATGGTGATTTGGTGGTAGCAATCTGTATCGCATGATCGAGTGCACCTTCTCTACTGGCAAATAGTTCCATAATAACATCGCCCTCTTTGACAAATTCACCAATTTTACGATGTAGAATAACTCCGGATTTCTTATCTGCAGGGCACCCAAGTGCTGCAGCTATTGATTTGAGTTGATTATTAGAGATGTATGCAATGTATCCATCTTTGGGAGCTTTAAATACCGATTGATATTTACCCACCTCAATACTCTCAGGGGTTACATTGGGATCTCCACCCTGTGCCCCGATTATCTCTCTGAATTTTGTGAGAGCTTTTCCGGATTGAACTATCTCCATTGCCATAACTGCGCCCTGACCTCTCTGAGCAATTCCAGCCATCTCAAATAGAATACCGGAGAGCTCAACTGATTTTTCAAGAACTGATCGGGGGCCATTACCCATAAGTGTATTCAGAGCCTCTCTTGCCTCGAGCGCGGGACCTGCAGAATGCCCAACGATTTGATCTGCATAGGTGATGGCGCATTCTATTTGTATTCCCACTCTTCTACCAATCTCGACGAATAACATTGACAGATCTTGGGCCTGTTTACGGCTGGGCATCTTAGTCTCAGCACCAGTTGGCATATCAAGTACCATATGTTTAACTCCTGTTGATAATTTCTTGGAGAGAATTGATGCAATAATAACAGATTCTGGATCCAATGATAATGGTCTTTCTACACGTGTAATGATCTCGGAATCAACAGGTGCAAGATTTAACTGCCCGCCCCAGACAAGCATTCCTCTTGTTTTGGGAGCAATTTCCTGAATTTCCTCTGCAGAAAATTTCACATTGGCCAGTACCTCAAAGGTATCTGCGGTACCTGATGGGGAGGTTATTGCCCTTGAGGAAGTTTTTGGGATCAGTAATCCAGCAGCTGCAATAATCGGTACAATAAGCAGTGAAACCTTGTTTCCGGGTATTCCACCTATTGAGTGTTTATCATAAACGGGTTCATTGAACTCAATTGTTTCCCCATGAATGGTGAAAGCCTTTGTTAGATGTTCAGTCTCGTCAGTATCCAAAGATTCATACTGCATGGTGAGTGTGAATGCGGCCATTTCAAGATCTGAAAGATTTCCATTATTAATATCATCAACAATTATTCTCATATCGTCGCTGGTCCATTTTTTGTGATCGTATTTTTTCATTATTACAGGAAGCGCCTGTGGCTTCTTCCTACCAGTTAGAACTATGTCATTACCATCAACCACACCCATGGTTTTTGCTAGTTTGTCACCTAGGCCAAGTTCATTCTCAGCAACTAGGGGAGCTTTGATAACCCGAACTAATCTTTGTTTGAAATCAGACCTTAAAGTGGCTAAATTGGATCTGAAGCTGGAGGGATCATCTTTTTCGGGATGAATAACAACTACTTCTGCCTCGGTCTGAAAATTAATTATTTTTACTTTCATAATAATCATCTAAAATTAATAGAATCTAAAATCGGATTGGTAGATATATTAAGTGAGTGCTGATAACAAACAATAATTGGGAAATTTGTATTAAAAAACAAGTATTAGTTCAACAGGATATGTTGTTAAATGAGACCAGAAAACCAATTACTATCATTAGTAAAATACGAGATTAAATATCGAAATAATGATTGTTTAGTATGAATCAAATGATTTTACTAATGTATGAAGAATTTGCAGCATCGATTATTGGTCTATTTCTGCTCATACACTCAATGAGAGTTATGTCTGATACCTTATTCAATAAAGAAAAACTTAATATTTCTTCCTGGTACCTTGTGGGAGTTTACATAGGAGTTATCAATATCACATTTTGGAGAGCATTTGGTATATTCTCAGACAATCCCACAATGAGATATTATGGGGCTTTAATTGCTGGATTATTTACCATGGTATTCTATGCATTCTGGGGTTCGAGACAGCTAGGTTGGTCGATCAGAACTCAAAGGATGATTATTGTATCCTCAGTGATTGGTGGATTATTTTTTGCATTCGGAGGGTTCTTCAGTATAGTGAATTTGGAAACAATTGGTCTCATTATACTGGCAACAATCATTTTAATCATCATTGTCAAATTACTTAGATATGCACTGAGAAATATTCCCTATCTTGTAGCTCATCAAAAGGTCAAGTTAATCACTCTTGGCGTAATCACCCTATCAGTTTTTGAATTATTTGGGGTTATGCTTATGCAATATGAACTGTGGACTGTGGCTACGGTGTTTTTTGGATTTCGAATTATTGGTTGGTCGATCATCAATCTGGGGATTGCTTTTCCCAGATTTATTCAGGAATTTATGCGGTTCAAGTTTAACAAACATAAGCATATTGCCCTGATATAATTCATATTCCTATATTGTGCATAAGTGCTCAATTCTTAACAAAACAGGGGAATTTATAATATTTATTTCTAAGTATCTGCTAATGTTTGAACAATAATAGAACATAATTGCACAATAATTGGACCAAAACTCCAGATTTGTTTCTATTTGTAAATAGGAACGTAATTTTTAATAAAAATGATAATTATTTTTTAATTAATATAATTCCTGAAATAAAGAACGAGCTACCCATTATTATCCAGACAATACCACTTGCAGCATTGCTTATAGCTGCATTAGTGACAGGTTGATATCCACCAATATGAGATATAGAATTTAATGCACTGAAGTATGACAATAAT
>DAOUUM010000467.1 GCA_030668165.1 Candidatus Heimdallarchaeota archaeon | reverse complement strand
TTCAATTAAAATAGCATATTAATTTTACATTAATTTTTAATTATGTTATAAACTATAAAAGTGCATATAGAGTAGATATATCATGATTTGGATAAAGAAGAATAAAGTAATGGTATTGATTATTTCAATACTACTGGTTTCAGGACTATCCATAGGGGTTTACAAGATATATATTGAGAAAACAGCAGAATATTGGCCTACCTTTGATTGGCGTGTATCAACCCCTGAAGAGCAGGAGATGGATGTTAATCTTCTCGATCAATTAGAGAATGAGATAATTGATGCTCATGGAATTGATAGTTTGCTAATCATTCGAAACGGATATATTGTAAAAGAGAGTTATTTCGATAGCCTATACATGGATTACGCGCATAATGTATTTTCTGTGACAAAAAGTTTCACATCAACCTTGATTGGTATTGCCCTGGATCGTGGTGATATATCCGATCTTGAGTTGAAACTACTTGATTTATTCTCTTCACGGACATTCAATAATACTGATGATGACAAAAGAGAAATCAATTTGGAAAATCTTCTTAAAATGGATTCTGGTCTCCCATGGAGTGAGGTGGAACCATTTACCGAGTCTAACCTGAACAATAATTATATCCAGATGGTGATCAGTCCTAACTGGGTTCAGTATGTTTTGGATTTACCAATGGTAGGGGCACCTGGAACACAGTGGATCTACAACACTGGTGGATCCCACCTTTTGTCAGCAATATTGACTCAATTTGTAAATCAAACTGCGGAAGTCTATGCACAGGAACATCTGTTTAATCCCATGGGCATTTCTGGATTTGATTACTATTGGGAGGTTGATCCCCAGGAAAACAGTCATGGTGGAAGCTCATTACATATGATGGCAAGGGATATGGCAAAGTTGGGATACCTGTACCTTAATAATGGTAACTGGGATGGTGTACAGCTAGTCCCAGAAGAATATGTTGAGATGGCCACCTCAACTCTGTGGACGGTTAATGGTAGGGGATACGGATATCAATGGTGGATAGATCCAGATGATGGATACTACTATGCAGCAGGATACTGTGGACAGTATGTTATTGTGCATCCCGAATATGATCTGGTAGTTGTATTCCAATCAAATACTATGCAATATCCTCAACTTGGCTATTTTGAAGACTACATACTGCCAAGTATAAACTAGTCGGGGGATTGTAATGTTTATATGAACAATTAATTTATTGGATACTTGTAACAAATTACATTATTTGAACAATTTTGGAATAAATTGAATAAGTAAATTCTATTTCCATATTTAGTGGGATAACTATAAATCATATACCAAAATACTGATTTAACAAAATAGGTGAAAAAATGGCTCTCCCTGAAATAAATTTAATAAGTTTTGGACCAGCAATGTTTGGTGCATTACTATCCCTGTACAACTGGTTACAAACACGTAAACCAGCCAATATCCATCCCAACAAGATAATTGAATATGCAATAGTGAATTCAAGTTATGATGAGGTGGATATTTTAACAATCCCCCTGATATTCAACAATGGTGGTGCATACAAAGGAACAATTACAGATATCAAAATTGGTTTTGAAAATGGTGCTGGGGTAAAATATCTGGATATCATGGGTAAAGCCATGCTTAGTCCATTATCAACTGATCAACTAATCACCATGGCAGCAGAGGCATATACAAAGGAAGGCTACAGCATAACAATGCCAACCTATCCAATGGATGTGTTTCCCAATGAATCCACACCCATCGTTTTAATTGCCACCGCAGATCACAGTGAAAATATTATTCCACTGGATTCTGATGCCAAATGGGTGATTGAGACCTATTATGATAACAATAAGAAAAATACAGATAAATTCCCCTTCAGATTAACAAAAGAGATGCATGAGGGTGCTGAGTACCTGACATGGACCAGATCTGAATAATTCATACGAAAAATTATCCCAATATTAATTTCTCAACTCAATGCAAAATCAACAGCAGCCACTGCATGCAGATAAGTTGTATCAAAAACCTTGAGCTTGCTATCATTTTCTTTAACAAGAAGCCCAATCTCTGTGCAACCCAGAATAACCCCTTTGGCACCCTCCTTACCCAATTTGTCAATTATACTGATGTATTTATCCCTTGATTGATCCCTGATCTCACCTAGCACCAGTTCATTATAGATCACATCATGTACAATTCCCCGATCATTATCATTCGGTATTATGACATTTAGATCATGAGTTTGCAATCTTCCCTTGTAAAAATCCTGTTCCATGGTGTATCTGGTGCCAAGTAGGCCTATATCGGCAATGTGTTCCTTTTTAATTGCCTCAGCTGTGGCATCTGCTATATGAATTAGAGGTATATTCACTGCTTTCTTCACATCTCTGGCAAATTTGTGCATGGTGTTGGTACATATCACAATACAATCCGCACCTGCCTTTTCGAGATTCTTGGCTGATTCAAGCATGATTGTGGATAAACCATCCCACTCACCCGCACTCTGCATCCTCTCTATCTCATCAAAATCAACAGATAACATTATACTCTTTGCAGAATGAGTTCCACCAAGTCTTGATTTTACTTCCTCATTGATAATCCGGTAGTATTCCAGCGAGGATTCCCAGCTCATTCCACCAATAAGACCAATTGTCTTCATTAAAAATTCAATTAAGATGGATTTCTTAAAGATTATGCGTAGATTAGGTAAC
>DAOUUM010000267.1 GCA_030668165.1 Candidatus Heimdallarchaeota archaeon | reverse complement strand
GTAATTCTCTCACTCCATATCTCGTATTTGTAGGATATCCGATAAATAGTATGAGGAACAATCTGTTCAATATCCTCCAAATTCATATGAGTAACTGCTGTGTAGAGATTATCTTGACCAGCGGATACAGGAGATGTGATTAGAATCAAACTAATGATGAAGAATAATACCCCAATTTTCCTCATATTTCAAATATCTATTTGGAGCTTATTTAATCATTATTAGGGAATATGGAATTATTAAATCATTTCTATATTGAATTGAGTCTACTAGCTAAATTCTTCTATTGCTCTTTTATTCTACAAATTAATGTTACTAGTAATAGATTAAGATAATTACAAATATAGAGTAATTATGCAAAACCATTGCTTAATTTATACTTCGTTTAATTCTTCGCCTGCGGAAAAATTCGAGGGGTACAATAAAAATTAATAAAATCGGAAACCATGTAATTTTAATTTCGGATATTGATACATTCAATGGTGGCTCTGAACTTGATTCGTTAAACAAAGGATATTCAAGCCAGAAACTGGGCAAAGCGTCATAATCATAGCTAATTTCACCTTGAGTAATTTTAACGTAGGCATAAAATGTATTGATATCCGGTTGGTCAGTATAAAACCAAATTGTAATATTACCATCAGGCAAATAATCAATCGATTGATCCGTGATACTTATTCTTAATTGACTATTGTATTCTACTCTCTGTCTCTCGGGATACACTTTGCTTGTGCACATGTCCATAAAAGTAACATCGATATTATCGTTCTCCACCCCATCAAGATACACATTTCCAAGAGTGTATTCAGTTGGCATGGAGTGAAAATCCTGAGAAAATTCAGAGCCTGTATTCAATATCGCAGCTTGAATGTCAAATTTAATAATTGTATAATTGATATCCACCTGTTTAATCTCATCCAGATTAACATAAGTAACAGCAGTGTAAATATTATCTCTGCCAGCTTCCACCGGAATTGGAATAAAGACCAATTGAATAATTATTAATATTACAATAAAATTCCTCATTTATCAATTAATTAGATTGTATAGCTATATTTAATCATTATGAGGAGATTCGGAATTATACATTCATAACTTGATTGATTTGATCAGACGGTCAATTTACTAACAGTAAATACAGTTCAATAAAATGCTATACTATGGCGGGATAATAGAAAGGACATTAAGCCAATTTCGGTTTACCTAATGGTATAAATTATATATTAATAAATTATTGAATAGTATTTATTCTTATTTGGGCATTCTAACAAGCGAAATCCTTGTGGGTATGTCTTTACTCACTTAATATATATATATTCCATCAATACATTTCATACAGGTGTTACCTAAAAAATGATGGACGATATCTTAGCAGTAATTTTATTACTCATTACAGGCGTAGTTGCCTTAGTAGTCGGAATTATTCTATTAAAAGAATATCTGGCAAAGAAAACAATGAACCACCTAATGTGGGCCATTTCGTTCCTGGTGCTTTTCGTATCAGGTGTACTCATTATTCTCCTTGATTTTGATGTCCTGGAAGATATTCTTATCCCCCCAGTAGCAGCTCTTATCCCTGTTGGATTGGCCGCTGGATTACTCTTTGTGATGTATGAAGATAAACCTAAGATTGCATGGGGATTCCTAGTGTATGAGTTGATCATAATAGTTGCCATGTTAATTATGGGTATTGTAGCCGAGGAAACCAATTCTATCATGATCATGGCCAGTCATGTACCTGCAGGACTTGCAATATTCTTCCTACCATTCATATCTGGTGAAGACAAGGCCTGGATGTTCTCCATAGGTGGAGCACTCATTTCTGTTGGAGGAATGTTACTAGCAATGATGAAGCTTACCGACTTAGATTTCGTTCTGTTCCAGTCTGATTTCATCTTCGCAGTACTCCCTGCACTGTTACTGATTGTTGGTGTTTTCTTCACTCTTGCTGTGGTATACCCTGCAAAATGGAGAATTAACGTTCCAATACTAAGTGGTATGCTACTTAAGGAAACAAAAGAATAATTATTAACAAATTAATACTTCACATAATATTTATACAATTAATTAAATACTAAATTCATTTTACATACATTGATTTGGTATTTTTGAACCGAATTAATACAAAACTAAAGAGATCTCTGTTCTGTTAAAATACGATCGGCATTCTCCGTCATGTCACTATCCATTTTGAATTCAATGGATTCATCATCACTAAAAAATATTTCAATTGCATTTTTTTTCTTACTAATTTTGTGATCTGATATAGAACTGTATGGCAATTCAAATTCAATAATATCACTACCCTTTGACTTGCTAATCAGATTTAAAATGAAAATGATAGGGAGAAAAATTAATCCTATAATCCCTGATGGCATGTCGATACCACTACTAAGTGGTTTTTTCCCCACAAATACAAATCTCTTGTCCGTGAGATAAAATACTCCTTTACCAGCTGGTACAGCAGATTCTACATCAAGTAATATTTGCTCATCTTCATTAAGTATTAACGTTTCATCATCATTGGAAAATTTCCTATTGTTGCTCATTTTTTTTCAACCTCATTCCTATTTAGGATGAAACCTGCATAATTAACCATCTTAAAAACAATTAAGAATATAATGTTCATAAAATGTCTTGCTATTCACCCATGCTTATTGACTAATGTGTTGCGTTATAAACCTTACAGTCAATATTGTTAATATTTGACCATATTGCTATACTATTATTACCATCCCCTTTGTTCAGTTTAGATGCTATTAACAATATTCGCAGTTGTCTATCCTGAGAAATGGAGAGTCAATGTACCCATTGTCAGTGGAATGCTACTCAAGGAAACAAAAGAATAATTATTAACAAATTAATACGTCACATAAGGGTTGTTATGGCCTCATGAGGCATCAGACGGATTTGTGTTTAAAGCCTTGCTCAGTAAATTGTCGGAAGATTTACAATACTTTCATTCTTGTATATTGCCAATTATATTTTAGGTATTCCCAATTGAGATTATTATAATCCTGTGACCAAAATAATTTCTGGAATAATTCAATAATATCCATTAAATTAATATAAATAGAATATAAATTAAATTAATTAAAAATAATTGTCAATATACTACACTCTTATTATTCACCCCTACGAAATTGTTAAATATCGCATTTTTATGGAGTGGTACATCATGAAAAAGCGCCTAATATCGATGTACTTCTGTTTCACGAATCCGATAAATATTACAAAAGTAATTTTTTTATAGTTGATGATTAAATTACGGGGAAAATATATCAAATATACGAGCCACACAACCCTTCAGAATTAATACTGAGTTTTAGGATACTATATACTTTTAATATAGTATAAAATAATATCTACAAGTAAAACCTAAATTTCAGCCTTCGTTTTCACGAACCATTTCAATTGTGAAATTCATTTTGGCCCAGTAGGTTTCTTATTTAAAAATATAAGGAGAATAAATTATGTCATTTTGGCAAAAAGTAAAGGCTCCATTCAAAAGTTACAAGGGACTAACCGCCCTTCTTTTTGGATACGAGACCATTTTAGTACTATTTTTAAGCACATTCAGTAAGCCGATGATTGATCGATTTGGAGAAGCACTTCCAATGATATTTCCGCTGATGGACATGGATCCCGCAAGACATGCTGATCGTGTGATTATGTTATACCACGCAATTGCAATACCTTTCATGGTAGTTCTTGCATTCATCATACTGGATTGGTATGCATCAAGACCTCAGTTTGAAGTCCAGGCCAAATGGGGTCTGTTCTTCGGTTCACTGATTACATCAATTGCAGCAATGGATTTTGCCTATGGCAGTGAATCATGGGTATCTCATGGTATATTCATATTTGGTCAGGGAATAGTGTTCTACTCTGCATTTCTTATGGTAATTGCAATCTGGCCCACTAAGAAATTCCCCAAGAAAGCTGATGATGAGACAGCTGAGATTTCACAGATTAAAACCAAGGGTGGTTTTGTCAGCTGGGAATACCTCAACATGTCACTCACCGGTGTAGCCATTCTGGTATCTGCACTTATTGGTGCGATTGCTGGTTCAGCATTTGGTCAACCAGATCAGGGAAACCTAATTGTAGATGACCATTTGGATACCACACCTTACCTCTGGTTACCTCGCCTCATGGAGACAATTCCACGAAGGCATGATCATAACATTGGTTGGTCCTATCACGAGATGGTAGTATCTCATCTGCACATCATGCTTGCACTAGGTGCTGGTGTTGTTCTGCTCATGACTTTGAGAAAATCAAACATGAAAGAGAGCACCTTCACCTTATTTGGTAAGGAAATGTCATGGTTTAATGTCTCACAATGGCTGTACACACCTGGTGTGGTTATTCTATCAATAGGTGCATGGCTCGTTATAACCCCTCTATCCTGGGCACATGTTGTTATCAACGTCGGAGCAGGCTTCCTGCTGATGGTTGGTGCAATTGTGGCCTGTTATGGATGGTATGATATTGCCAGAAAACACCTTGGAGACAAGTATGAAGAGACTTCCCACCTAGGAAGAGTCAAAGCATCTTTCTCTGATCCAGTAAAATGGACTTTATTCTTCCAGCTATGGTGGGTCAATGTAGTATCAACTTTCCCCGGTGTATACTTGGCGTTCAATCTTGATGAGGAGAGTATGTTTACTCGTAATTTCCGCTCACCTGAGATGATAGATGTTGAGTACTCATTCAACGTTGGTCACTGGCATGTACTCGGTGTACTGATCGGCATAATGGTCGTGATGTTCCTGGTTGATGAGTACGATATCAAGGGTAAGCTACGCCAATTTATTGGCTGGACAATGCTTCTAGGCTCAATTATTGGATTTGGAGTTTC
>DAOUUM010000044.1 GCA_030668165.1 Candidatus Heimdallarchaeota archaeon | reverse complement strand
TGATAATGTCAAACTGTTTCACCAAATCTCTGAAAAGATGGAAGTAGTACAGAGTCATATCTCCCCAGTAAGATAAATCTTGTATTGATACTAATCTGATGTTTTCAATCAACCTTGAGAATATACTAGCGGTTGAATGCAGTGCATTTGACAAGGGGATGTAGGTCTCAAAAAATTTAGTTGGATTATCATAGGGTGGTAACTCTGGTAATCTGTCCATTTTTTTAATATCATCCAATAACAAATGACCCAAAATATTGGCTGAAGAATAACTTCGAATACTATCTGAATCCAGATGAGTGCCGGCAAGAGTAGCTCTAACAAAATTCGCATATGATGTGTATGATAACCACGTATTACTCAATTCAGGAGCATCAGGTATGCTATTTAGGATCTCCTGAGATAAATTTAAAGCCTCCAGAAGGGTATTTACTTTCTGCTCAGAATTAAGGTTCAAATCACTGATAAAATCATTTATGTTACCTGCCAACTCATCCAATTTAGAATTTAGAAGAATCTTTTGCTGAATAAGTGACATAGACCTCTGATTGGCCTCTTTTAGAAAGTTGATCACTTTCCTCAAAGTCTCTATCAGATCATCTGATGTGCTCATTGTATAAATATCAACCAATAATAAGAGATAACATGAATGCTCCTTATATATTTTTTCTGAATTGGTATTTATTAGAATAAGTTTTCTGATATTTTTTCCATAATATATGATCTAGGATTGAAAATCAACAATTTGGATTAATCCATCTCCAAAATAATATGTGACCTGTTCCCGGGTAAAAGAATTACATTGAATAATGGATGGTGCATAGTTCACATATATGGTTCCTCATGAGGATAAATTCAGAACCCTAGAAGAGAAGAATAAAAAGGCTGAGGAAGGCGGAGGATCAGAAAGGATTGATGCCCAACACAAAAAAGGAAAGCAAACAGCCAGAGAAAGAGTAGATATAATTCTAGATCCGGATTCATTTTTTGAGACAGATAAATTCGTGGTACATCGCACTCACGATTTTGGGATGGAAGATAAAAAATATCTGGGTGATGGAGTGGTCACAGGGTATGGTACTATTGAAGGAAATCCAGTTACGATCTTTTCTCAGGACTTTACTGTCTTTGGTGGTTCTTTAGGGGAGATTTTCGCTAAGAAAATAATAAAAATTATGGACTTGGCAATGAAGAATGGATGTCCCGTGATTGGATTAAATGATTCGGGAGGGGCTCGTATCCAGGAAGGGGTTGCCTCATTAGCTGGTTATGGAGATATATTCCATGCTAATGTCCAAGCATCAGGTGTAATCCCACAGATCTCAGTAATTTTAGGTCCTAATGCGGGTGGAGCAGTATATTCTCCTGCCGTTACTGATTTTGTAATTATGGTTGATAAGACCTCTTACATGTTCATTACTGGACCCGCAGTTGTAAAGCAGGTTACTGGTGAAGAGATATCCTTTGAAGATTTGGGAGGCGCACACACACATAGTGGAATTTCTGGAGTGGCACATTTTGTGGCTAAATCTGAGGAACAGGCCCTAGCAATTGTTAAGAAAATAATGGAGTACATCCCACAAAATAATATGGCGGCTCCTCCTACAAGACCTTCTCTTCCTCCCACATTATTACCAATGAAACTAAGAGAGATTTTACCTGCCTCAGTCAACGAAGCTTACGATGTGAGAGATGTTATTAATGGTACTCTTGATCAGGGATCATTCTTTGAGGTTCATCAGGGATTTGCAAGAAATATTGTGGTGGGATTTGGATTCCTTGATGGGAATTCGGTGGGCATAATTGCTAACCAACCTGCTTTTATGGCAGGAGTTGTTGATATTGATGCATCAGACAAAGCAGCCAGATTTATCAGATTTTGCGATGCTTTCAATATTCCCCTGATAACATTTGTTGATGTTCCAGGTTTTCTCCCTGGCAAAGATCAGGAACATCGCGGGATAATAAGACATGGTGCAAAACTATTATACGCCTACTCAGAAGCCACTGTACCAAAATTGACAATTATTTTAAGGAAAGACTATGGTGGGGCATATGACGTAATGAGCAGTCGGCACCTTGGAGCAGATCATGTTTATGCATGGCCAACGGCTAGAATTGCTGTTATGGGTGCAGAAGGAGCTGTTAACATACTATATCGAAAGGAACTGGCAAACTCAGAGGATCCAACCAAAGTAAGGGATGAATTCATTGCAGATTATGAAGAAAAATTTGGGAACCCATACATAGCTGCTGAATTGGCATTAATCGATGCAGTTATTTTTCCTGAAGACACTCGCTCTAGTTTGATTAAAGCATTGAACCAATCCAAGAATAAAAGGTTGGTAAGAGCTCCACGAAAACATGGAAATATGCCTCTTTAACCTAATAATTACTGTTTAATACTATTTTCCCTTGAATTCAGCTTCACGTCTTCCCAAAAATGCATTCATTCCCTCTCGTAAATCCTGAGTCTGAAAACATTCTACTGCCTTGTCTAATTCAAGTTCTAAACCAGCACGCAAATTCTCATCTAGGGCTGTTTGTATTGATGTTTTGGCGGCAGATAATGCGACAGGTCCCATTTTCAGTATTGTTTTGACTAATCTTTCAACTTCCTCATCAAATTTATCACGAGCTACCACTTCGTTAACTATACCAAGGGACAATGCTCGCGAGGCACTTAGTTTGGCTCCTGTTAAAATTAGGTATTTTGACGTACCAACACCAACCAATCTAGTGAGCCTCTGTGTTCCTCCTGCTGCAGGAATTATTCCAAGAGTAACTTCGGGAAGCCCAATCAATGAATTATCAGAAGCTATCCTAATATCACAGGCAAGTGCTGTTTCAAGACCTCCGCCTAGGGCGAAACCATTTATTGCAGCGATTACTGGCATAGGTAGGTTTTCTAATCTGTTAAGCATTTGTTGAGCTGAGTGAAGAAAATACCGCGCCTCAGGCGGTGTAAATTTGACCATTTCTGCGATGTCTGCGCCCGCTATAAACGCTTTCTCACCTGCACCAGTAACAATTACTGCCCAGATTTCCTTTTTTCTGTATTCTATTTCATTTATTGCAAGATCAAGCTCCCTTATGACTTCAGAGTTTAATGCATTAAACTTATCGGGACGGTTGATTACAATTTTTGCGACTTTCTCAAAGGGATCATTTAGTAATAGTTTGATTGTTCTATAGTCGAATTCCATACTTTCTAATCAATTTAATTTAATTCAGATTCTTTTATCATTTACTCCCATAGGTAAATTATTTTGTTCATTCTTGATAGGATTTTATGTGATGGAGAAAATCCCGATTAAATTTACTAAAAATATAATTAATTTTTCCATTTCAAACCAAGGAGGATAGGTTCTGTATGGCTATATTGTTGATTATTTCAAGGCTAGAATAAACAATGGCGCCAAATCAGTAATTCTATTAAACAATTTTTAAAAGGTAACTGAAGTAAATAAAATGTATCGTATTAATTCCAAAAATGTATCATTTCTTAACAATATCGAATATTAAACATGTAATAATGTAATAAGAGTAATTAAGATCACAAAAACACGTTGATTTGTGAAAACTTGGATCATAAATTTATTGCCTGGATTTTTTGTTAAACTATTTGCCAAACCCTATGTATCTGGAGATTCTATCGAGAAGGGGATTGATCGAGCCGACAGACTTTGGAATGAAGAAGGTATATATTCCACTCTTGATCTTCTAGGTGAGGAGGTAACCTCGAGAGAGGAGGTTGAGCTGACTATAGCCACCTATTTGGAGTTGGCAGATAAAGTGCAAGGTAAAAAGCATATAACAGTTAGTTACAAACCCAGTTCATTAGGTAGTCATGAAAGCGAGGAGTATGTTTTCACAAATTTGAAGAAAATCCTTGATTATTATACTGAACGAGAAATAGAATTAACATTGGATATGGAGGATTACACTTTTACAGATCTTACCTTAAAAATATATTTTGAATTATTGGAAGACTACCCATCATATGGTACGGTTATTCAATCCAGACTTTTCAGAACAAAGGATGACATTGCTTTATTTCAAGATAAGAAAGCTAGAGTTAGAACTTGTATTGGTATATACAATGAATCAAAGGAAATTGCATTAACAGACAAATATGAGATGAAACAACAGTTGACGCAATTTTCACAATATTTGATCGAAAATGGTTCCTATGTTGAGTATGCAACTCATGATGAAGAGTTCTTGATTAAAATGCTAGACCTGGCAAAGGAAAAAGGATGGACAGGAGATCAACTGGAATTTCAGCAGCTGTTGGGGGTACCTATTAGGGGTATTCAGAAAATATTAATGGAAAATGGGTTCAAGGTAAGATTATATGTTCCATTTGCAGTAAATTGGCAATCTGCCCTCCCCTATCTCAAACGCAGACTTGCTAACAATCCCAAAATGGCTTTTTATGTGATCAAACACATGTTTGGAAGAGCATAATTGAATATAAATTGCATTAACTCGCTCTATTAGATTCGATTCTTTATTTTTTTTCATTATTCTTTCCGTTAAGCTGATCAAATTAATATATGATTAAATCAAGTAATCAAATAGTGCCGGTTGCAATAACAGAAGTAGCCTTAGTTGCAAATTTGCAAACCTCAGGTCCAATGTTTGTTAATGATGCAACTGGGTCGATAAATGCATCATCAGGTATGTTATTATCTGCAAGATTAATCATTACCGCAGGAATAGGTAGTACCAGCAGTCCATATCATAAATTATACGGCAGTTTACCCATACCGGAATTGGATAAGAATTTGGAATGTTATTTCTTTGTTGGTGAAATGCAACAGAAACCAATTATCGAGTCACCGTTCTCAACGGGGAAAGGTACGTTTGTGTTCTGTATTATCGTTGAAGCAGATCAGACAAAAGAATTTCTCCCATATTTAGAGAGAATGGAAAACATTCTTGTTAACAAGATTCATCGCATAAATTTTGAGCATTCAATGGCTGGTGAAATTACTGATGAGATCAATAAGGAATCACGTGTCGTTCTAAAGGAGATATTTGATGAAATAAATCAAATGATAGAATTTTCTTCAAAATACAGTGGTGGAAGCTTATTTGACATTGGATTCCTCGTTTCATTACCCTCTGAATTGGCAACATTGGGCAAAAAATTAATTCTTGAACCAAAAGGGTCTTTAGAAGAAGAAATAATTGATGCTATAGCTCTGCAACAGTTGCTCCTAGCTGGATTAGTTAAGAGAGAGGTTAAAGAGAACATTAAGTGGATTATTCCAGTTTGAGGAATCATGATGGTTGAAAAGGTCAACACAATAACAGTTTATAGCACTCGGGGCGGTTCAGGAAAAACCTTAACTGCATTAATGCTAGGGATTGCTGCTACCGAGAGGGGATTGAAAACCTTAATAATTGATGTTGATCTCGAAGCCCCCTCATTTACCCATCTGCTAAAACCTGATACCTCCTTCAAATCTTGGGTTGATTACATAGAGGAAGAGGTTGAGAGTGTCTTAGAGCTACCACAACCCACTTTTCTTGAAAATTTGGATGTAATTTATTCTCCTGCTCCCCGAGTTGGAAAGGCTTTCCTAGGGTGGAAGTCAAGTGAATGGTGGCAAAAGGCACTTCGATTAACATTAATTGCTGAGAAGGAATTACAAGACAATGGGTATGATTTAATTATCTTTGATAATCAATCAGGTACCTCACTCAATTCTATTAATAATTTGGTGGTTGCAGATGCTTCATTGATGGTTATGCGACCAAGTTCGTATGGTTTAGGTGCAGCCGAGGATATTGTCAAAAATATTTATTTTAGTCTGCATGGGATGAAGGAGAGAAATGATTATTACATATGGAATCAGGTGCACGATCCTGCAAATGATGAAGAGAGGATCATATTGGACAATTTTATGACTAGATGGGATAATAATCTTAAGCAATATGGGCTATCCAATGTTGGTTCAGTTAGATTTCATAGTCAATTTAATCTTGAATTATTATCTGATAAACCTGATTTTCTAGGAGTTTATCAACGAATTTCGAATGTTTACAAGGAAATTCTTGCGACCATAATTGGATTAAAATAAAACTATATCTAAAAAAATTATTGAGTTGATCATTATAGTCATTGAAGAAACTTCTGAGCAAGGACTTAACATTCTATCCCATGAGTTAAATGAATCAATGGATTCTATTATAATCAGGCTATTCAATAATAAAAGTAACATTCCACGAATAATCTGGTTTGATGATAATCAACAGACAATTGCAGTAGGTTCACTATGGGATAGCAGTTATTCCGGAAGTAATAGATTCACAGATGTTCATGAAGCCATTGTGGCTTTATATAAGAATTCAGTTTATCTAAATAGGGTGGAAAATGATCACCTATCTCGTGTATTTGGAGGATTTTCATATTTTAATGATGGTGAAGATTCTGGCGATCCATTCAAAATATCTTCTTTTATTCTTCCAAAATATATTTTCTTTAAGAAAGACAACTTCTCTACAGTTGTACTGATGCACTCATTCCCGAATGAGGGTGATGGAAATTCAATTGAAAAAGCATTAATCCGTGAGTTCAATGAATTTTACAGATCAATATCTCCAGAAGATGAGGAATTCAAAATACCCAGCATTTCTAATATGGTGGAATTGACAAATAAGAAAGAATGGATTTCCAATGTTGAAGAGGCACTTCGCCTTATTAATGCCACAAGATTGGAAAAAGTAGTGATTGCTAGGTCAATTCAATTCTTATCAGATAAGCAGATCCGTCCCTTTTCCATTTTCAAAAAATTACACTCCTCATACCCAAACTGTTTCAATTTTTATTTTGAATTGGATGGTGACCAAGTGTTTTTGGGAGCAAGCCCAGAATTGCTTATACAAAAAAATGTAAATAAAATATCTACAATGGCCCTAGCTGGTACAATTAAACGCGGATCCACTAGGGAGGAAGATGTTCAACTGGCTAATGAATTGCTATCTAGTAATAAGGATCGAAAGGAACATCAGATTGTGGTTCAGCAAATCATAGATAATTTGAAGTCTTTCGTTGATATTGAATCATTAAAAATTGATAATAATCCACATATCCATAAAATTCATAATGTTCAGCATTTGCGTACAAATATTTCCGCACAACTTAAAGGGGAAATATCTCTATTAGATATAATTGACCATCTGCATCCAACTCCTGCAGTAGGTGGAAAACCAAGAACTGAGGCACTGCAATTTATCAAAGCACTCGAAGGTTCCAGAGGCTGGTATGCTTCCCCGTTGGGATACATCAAGTCAAATCTTGATGGTAAATTTATTGTAGGTTTGAGATCTGCATTAATTAAACATAAAACAATTCACGCATTCGCAGGAGCTGGTATCGTGGATGCATCAGATCCAACTAAAGAGTGGGAGGAGACAAAATTGAAGTTCAAACCATTTCTCAATGCTCTGGAGGTAAATTATGATATACAATAATCCCAGTACGCTTTGGGCCAATATATTCATTGATGAAATTTCTAAAATGGGAGTAAGTCATGCATGTATTAGTCCGGGTTCAAGATCAACTCCTATGACCTATGCTTTAGCTAAAAGCACAATAAAATCTCATGTAATTTTAGATGAGAGAAGCTCTGCATTCTTTGCTATTGGATTGGCGAAACAATTGAAACAGCCTGTTCTGCTAGTCTGTACCTCAGGAACTGCAAGCGCAAACTATTATCCCGCGATAATGGAGGCATCCAACTCTAATATTCCTATCATCGTTATAACCACGGATAGACCACATGAATTGCGAAATTCAGGTGCTAATCAAACAACTGATCAGGTAAAAATGTTTGGATCCAATGTTAAGATGTTTATCGATGTCGCTCCACCAGAACAAAATCCGAACGAGAAGATGATCAGATACATAAAAACCATTGCCTCTAAGGCCTATTGTGTTTCGATAACATCTGGAATGGGACCAGTGCATCTTAATTTCCCACTTAGAAAACCTCTAGATCCACTTACTTCAATAAATCCTTTTGACTATGCGCCTTCACATACACCACTCTTAACATGTTATCCAGGAACATTGGAAGCTAGTTCCGATCAATTAAATGAATTAGTTAATATTATTAGTTTAAATCCTAAGGGATTGATTATTTGTGGACCTGAGCCATTGGGGAATTCTTATGTTGAGGAAATAATTGAATTTTCCAATAAAAGGAACTATCCCATTCTTGCAGATCCATCATCTGGATTGAGGTTCACATCATTTGAGAAAGAAATTATTACCACTTATGATCATTTCCTATCTAATACAGACCTTTATGATAAATTAAGACCTGATGTTATATTTTACTTTGGAAGAGAAGTCACTTCAAAATATTTACTGCAATTTCTTAATTATGAATATCCAAATAAAATTATTCGAATCCAGATTAATGATGTTGATAAAATAATAGATTCTAGTCTGAATCTAACCCATTATTATCAATCTAATCCTAGATCGCTGTTAAATAAATTAAACTCATCAATCAGTGAATATGGAGGTGAAGACAATTGGTTTGATCATTGGATAAACCTAGAGAATCAAGTCATAAAAATAATATCAGATGCATCTTTACCTAGTAATTTTGAAGGAAGGATTATCAATAGAATAATGTCTATTATTCCAGATGCTTCAGATCTTTACATTGGAAATTCATCCCCGATAAGGTATGTAGATCAGTTTTCTTATGATGTGTCCAATTCACTTTTCATTCATACCAACAGAGGATTAAGTGGAATTGATGGAAATATAGCAATTGCACTTGGGATAGCCAGTGCCAAGGAAAAACCCATGAATGCAATTGTTGGTGATCTCACACTGTTACACGATTCAAACAGTTTGCAGATTGCAAAACAGAATAATATCCCAATAACCATCTTTCTCATAAATAATAATGGTGGTGGAATTTTTCACAGATTGCCGGTATCAGAATTAGATGATAAGAATCTATTCGAGGAATTTTTCCTCACACCTCAAAAAATTGATTTTGAACATCTGGCAAAGGCTCATGGTTTCTCTTATGATTTAATATCTGATAAACACGACTTAAATTCAATCGATATGAGTTCAAGATTGAAAATAATAGAATTCAGAACGGATGCGGGAGAATCAAATAAAGTATTAAATGAATTAAGGGAAGAAATCAGACTAAATATTAGTATCTAGGGTCTCCATGGATATTTTTTGAAATCGGGTTTTCTCTTTTCCAAATAGGCATTTCGCCCCTCTTGACCCTCTTCTGACATATAGTACAATTGTGTCATATGCCCAGCCATGACTTGCAAACCAATCTGACCATCAATTGCTGCATTCAAGGCGGATTTAATTGATTTGATGGCAAATGGTGATTTTTCGAGAATTTCTTGACCCCACTTAATTCCCTCCTTCTCCAGTTGCTCAAGAGGAACTATAGTGTTGATAAGTCCCATATCTAGTGCTTCTTGAGCATTATACTGTCTGCAGAGAAACCAGATCTCCCTAGCCTTCTTCTGACCCACTACATCGGCCAGATAGTTAGAGCCTATACCGGCATCAAACGATCCCACTACTGGACCAGTTTGTCCAAATATAGCATTATCTGCGGCGATTGTCAGATCTGATATCAGATGGAGGATGTGTCCACCACCGATGGCGTATCCTGCAACAAGGGCAATAACTGGTTTAGGCATAAAACGGATTATTCTCTGAAGCTCTAGAACATTTAATCTTGCTCTTTTTTCTCCCTGATCCAAATACCCAGCATCTCCTCGAACACTCTGATCACCACCACTGCAAAATGCATACTTCCCATCCTTTGGTGAGGGATTTTCCGATGAAAATAGAACCACACCGATTTTATTATCATACCAAGCATCCATAAAAGCCTCAATCATTTCATCAATTGTGAGGGGTGTGAATGCATTTCTAACCTCTGGCCTGTTGAAGGCAATACGAGCCAATCCATCTGATTTTTTGTAGGTGATTTCTTTAAATTCTTTTACTAATTGCCACTCTGTCATCTTACAGATGATCAGCCACAATATATCCTTAAGTAATTTATTATCAAGCAGTAAATATTGGTAAAAACATGGGGCTCACCTAAAAAGTATTACACAATAATTGAATATTAATACTATTTGTCGAATGTCACATTAACCATGGGTAGTAGTGATCCTAAGTACGTCAATCTTGTTAAGTCCGATTTTAGTGTTCTTTCAGAATCATACGATCTCATCAATAATTTCATGAGTATGGGCACAGATAGGCAGTTCCGATATCTTGCAATAAAAAATTTAATATCCAACCACTCAGAAAATAATAATCAGTTTACCACATTTATTGATATTGGAACCGGAACAGGGCATTTGGGAAACGAACTAGGCGGGCAACTTCCTGGATCCTTTGTTGTCGGATTGGATGTTACCAAATCCATGATAGAATTTGCAAAAAATCGAGATATATACAAAAACGGATTATTTAATTTTGTACTTGGTGATGCTGCTAAAACCCCGTTCAGAGATAGTTCGTTTGATGGGGGGATGAGTGGTTTTGTGGGTCGTCATTTTACTAATTATCCCTCAACATTATCAGAGCACCATCGCATATTGAGAAAAAATGGCAGAATTATGATGCTTGAAATGGGTAGACGAGCAACCAAATTTGCATTTCTAATAGATGTTTATGTTGGGATGTTCATGAGTTTGCTTGGAAAATTGGCAGCCTTCCTTATTACCAAGGGAAATGCCCCATTTAGACTACTAGAAGAAACCTATGCAAGATTTTATTCTCCCGAGGAATTGAAGTCATTATACCAAGGCGCAGGATTTATCACCCGTTACAAACTTGGATTATTAGGTTCAATCGTGATTATGCTTGGCAAAAAGAAATAGGTGAAAATCTTGGAAAAATGGATCAAGGAATTAGTTAAGAAAAATTCATTTGTTGATTTTACAACCATCTCTGTAGATAATATTCCTTACACTGTACCCATGATCTCTTTTTACAAAGGGGGGTATTTTTATCTCACAGCCTCTGTAGTTCTGAGTAATAAGTTTGAAAATATTAAAAGCAATAATCATGTTGCGATATTATTCTACAATAATGATAATGAAGTCTTAATAAACGGTACTGCTCGTGTTGACGACAGTAATTTGGATCTTTGATGGCAAGAGTTTAGGGATAAATGGTTTAAATTGGATTCCTACGCAGCTAGATTATATTCCAGCAAAGATGATTTTCCCAATTATTGGAAAAGAGTAATAATAAAGGTCAAACCAACAAAAATTATTGCAAAAACGAAACCCTCCTCTTCAGAGTTGAGTTATGATATGGAGATTATATAGATGAAAATTCCATTAAAAATCAAGGATAGGATGGTTAATTATCCCATAATGGTGTTATCCTATATTCTTGATAATGAAATTATTAATAAAATAATTGATTCTCCAGAAATAATAATTAATGGTCCCCATCTACACATCAAAGCAGAACACATCAATCTCCCTGAGAAAATCAGTAAAATCAGCATTTTATTAAGACAAAGATTTGAAGATCCATTGTTTAATATTGATGATAATATAGTCATCAATGGCTCAATGATAGAATATGAGGAAGATACTTTAACTGTCAAGGTTGATAATATTATGGGATGGGATAGCAATAGTCAATCATTTTCCAAATTTCTTCAAACCTCAATTTTGCGTGGAGATGAATATTTGAGTGATTTTAACAGATCATTATCAAAAAATATAATTCAATCACAAAGTTCTGTATTAGTATTAACATCCCTGAGAGGAAAAACTAATGCAAAGAAATTTACATATATCCATTCAGCAGATCATTCAAAATTATATATTGTGGATACTGAATTAAGCTCATTTGAAAAACAGATATCATTTAATCCTCGAATTACTCTATATTTTGAGTTACCTGATCATTATAAACATACAGACTTTAATGCCTTGGTTTACGAGGCAGATATCAGAATTTGTGAGCAACCAGATAATATCATGGGTTTGATGGATAACTATGACGATACAATAAACAAGGAAAGTCTAAAATTTTATGAGATTAATCTTGTCAAATTCACATATGGCTCACAATCAGAATTGGAAATTTTGAGATATGAAGAGCAAAATAATATCTTCAAACAAACCTACACCGCTATGAAATTACAGTTGAAATACTGGGTAGGACTCCTGAGATTCCCTTTGATCACTACAAGTTCAATTCCAGTTCTTCTAGGAATAAGTTATGCAAAATACACTGGGAGCTCAATAGATCTAGTTATTGGTGCTCTTACAATCATTGGATTATTCTTGCTGCAGATAGGAATTAATCTAGTCCATGATTATTATGATGCGATCAGTCTAAATGATGCATACAAATTACAATCGTCATTCACTGGTGGATCTAAATACATCCAACATGGTATCACTTCGCCGATAAACATACTGACAACTGGTGCAGGATTGATCCTAATAGGAAGTAGTATAGGTATCTATCTTAATACGTATCAGGAAGGGAACTTCATAATATTAATAGGAATTTATTTAATAAGTAAAAG
>DAOUUM010000176.1 GCA_030668165.1 Candidatus Heimdallarchaeota archaeon | reverse complement strand
TGTGGTGGGTAAATTTGTCGAATTCTTCGGTTCTGGACTGGATAATCTTTCACTTCCAGACAGAGCAACCATTTCAAACATGGGGCCTGAATATGGAGCCACAATGGGTTTCTTTCCAATTGATGATGTTACTTTGGGATACATGCGTCTTACTGGTAGAGATGAGGAGCACATCAAATTTGTTGAGGAATATGCCAAAAAACAAAAAATATTTCGGACTCCAGATAGTCCAGATCCAACATTCTCAGACATATTAGAGCTAAATCTTGCTGAAGTTAGACCATCAATTTCCGGACCATTAAATCCAGAAGAGAGAGTCTCACTATCAGATGCCAGAGCTAGGGCCATTGAGTTTCAAGAGTCATATATTGGCAAGAGAAGTAAGGATGCAGAGATCCGAAGCCTTGAAATCGAGGTAAACGGTAAAAAATCTACCTTGAAAGATGGTAGCTTGGTAATAGCTGCAATAACAAGCTGTACCAACACATCCAATCCTGCCGTACTGATTGGTGCTGGATTAATTGCCAAAAGGGCAGTTGAACTGGGAATGGAAATCCCATCCTATGTAAAGACCAGCTTTGGACCCGGTTCCTTGGTGGTTAAGGAATACATGGATAAACTTGATCTACAAAAATATCTGGATCAGCTTGGATTCAATATTGTTGGTTATGGTTGCACCACCTGTATTGGTAATTCTGGACCACTGCCGGAAGCAGTTGACAAGGCAATAAAGGAACTAGATCTCTATACCTCAACAGTATCAAGTGGAAACAGAAATTTTGCGGGTAGGATACACCAGTTAACCCTTGGTAATTACCTGGCATCACCCATGTTAGTGATAAGTTATGCTCTTGCAGGTCGAACGGATATCGATCTGACCACAGAATCACTTGGTCGTGATAAAAACGGTAACGATGTCTATCTCAAGGATATCTGGCCAGCTCAAGCAGAAATTAACAATGCAATAGCCACTGGACTTAATCCAGAGATGTTTAAAGTCAACTATAGTAGAATTTTAGATGGTGATATCAATTGGCAGAGTCTGGATGCTCCATCATCCACATTATTCAAATGGGCTCCCAAATCGACCTATGTCAGATTACCTCCATTCTTCGATTCCTTTACCAAAACCCCATCAGATCCAGTTGATCTGTTGAATAATAGGGTATTGTTACTCCTTGATGACAAAATCTCCACTGATCATATCTCTCCTGCCGGAACCATCGCAGTTGAGAGCCCTGCAAGTAAATACCTCATGGACAATGGGGTTGCAGTATCTGATTTCAATTCCTATGGTTCACGAAGAGGAAATCATGAGGTTATGATGCGTGGAACATTCGCAAATGTAAGAGTAAAGAATCAGATTGTTCCTGGTAAGGATGGTTGGTGGTCCAAATACCTTCCGGATGATGAGGTACTTTCTACCTACGAGGCATCAAGGAAATATATTGCAAGCAATATTCCTGTGATTGGACTAGGAGCAAAACAGTATGGACAGGGATCATCACGTGACTGGGCAGCAAAAGGCCCTGCATTACTAGGCATGAAGGCAGTGATAGTCAAGGATATTGAAAGAATACACAGATCAAATCTCGTCGGTATGGGTGTTCTTCCCCTGCAATTTGAACCAGGAGAGGGTTGGAGAGAGCTGGGACTTGAAGGAACAGAGGTATTCAATATTATGGATATCAAAGATGGTCTGAGTGTTGGTAAAAAACTGAATGTAACAGCCAAGAAGAATGATGGTTCTGAAGTTAAATTTATTGTGACTGCAAGGATAGATACTGAGGTAGAACTCCAGTACTATAAATTTGGTGGGATTCTTCAGTATGTTCTCTTCCAACTACTAGATTAAAAATAAATTAAAACCTAATTAATAATAATTTCAGACTAAATAATGAATATTTATAATTCCGGATAAAATTATTAGTATTGTTAGATGACATTCGCGGTTACAATTCATAGTTTGAGAGGAGGAACTGGAAAAACCCTCATAAGTATCAATCTTGCAGCTTTTCTGGCAAGGATGGGCTACAGAGTAGTGGTAATTGATATGGATATCGGTGCTCCAAGCCTGCAAACATATATCCGAGAACTACCTAAGAAGAGGATCAATGATTTTTTTAATCATCAAGCCACACTGGAGGAAATATTGGTGGATGCAAGTTATCTTGTTGGCCCCAATCCCAAGGGTTCACTTCTTGTGGGTCTGGCAAATGACAGAACCAATTTCGTATCCAAACTAGAGGATATTGATCGTGAGAAGGCACTAAATGAACTGTATAAGCTGATAAATCTGGTCAAGGAGGTTCTTCCCAATGATCCATGGAATGCTGATTTTATTATCCTGGATACCTCTCCAGGATTTTCCAAGGATTCACTTAATTGTGTTGCAGCTGCGGATCATTTGATTCTGATGCTTAGATTGATCAATGCAGATTTGGGTGGCACAGGTCAATTATTAAAAACCCTGCATCTTAGCCTCAAACCAGTCTCATCACTGATAGTTAATCAGGTACCCCAGATATTCATGGATGATGGGAATGATGAGTACACAAGGGATTTAATTAACAAACACATAGTTGAACCAGTGGGATCTGATAGAATACAGGTTGCTGGGTTCATTACAAATGATGAGCAAATAATTAATAGCGAAGCTGAATTTGCAATGTACTTTTTGGAGGGGGAGAAAGCTCAAAGGCCTGTGCATGCGATTAGTAATCCCAATGGCTTCTTCGCTGCCAATATCCAATCAATCGCAGATTATGTAGTAGCGTTATCTAAAATGGGTGATTAGGGTGGTACCGATAATATCTGATCGCATTCGAATTCATGCTGTTTATGTGATAGCACAGGATGGAAGGACTGCATATTACAGGGCATTCTCAAACCAAGCTCCAACCCCTCATCTCGTATCAGCCATGCTAACCGCAATGCAGGTATTTATCAAGGAGGTCACAGGTAATTATTTCACCGAGGTGCATGCAGGCCCATTTTCATTTGTTTCTGAAAAAGCAGGTCCTTTCTCGGTTGTTATAGTATCTGAAAAATCTCATAAGAGTCTTGATCGTGCTAAATTTCTCACTCTGAGATTTATCAGAAAATACAGATCAGCAATTGAGAACTGGACCGGTCAGACAGTTGAGTTTGCGGATTTTGATGAGGATGTGGAGGAGGTATTTGGTACGCTTGATGATATCAGAATAGATCCCACAAATCCCCTGGATGTCATGACTCTACTCACAATTCATGAGAAGTACCAACCGGTGGTCAAGTATCTATTGTCCAAGGGAGAAGTGTCATTGGATCATATTGCCAGTGAATTTGAGGATGATAGATTCATTTTACATGGTTATCTTGAGGAATTGGTAAAACTTGGACATGTGGGAAGATTCATTAGAGATGGGAATTTCTGGTATTTTGTTGTCTAATATTGATTAATTGTTCTAGAAATTAATATTTTTCAATGAGGTTCCACACTCGACACAGTATAGGGCATCGGTATCATTACTGAAACCACAACCATTGCATACTCTCACTTTTGTTTCTGGTGTGTAAGCTGGTGCAGGAGTATGTGGGGCTGGATTATATGGTGTGGATTGGATTGGAGCAGCAATTGATTGATCCACTCTTTTCTTTTTGGGTTTATCTGCACCAAATATTACATTGGCAACAGTTCCCCCAAAAATCCACATAATAAGGGCAATTGTAAATCCTGATAGGGGGATACCTATTGAGTATCCGTACTCCACATCAAAAATCAAGCTGGATAATAGAAAAAATAGTGCAACGCCACCCCAAAGGGATTTGAATCTCTTTTTTAACACAATATAATATGGTTCTTCACAAATTAAAAGCTTTAGAAATGGGAAAATAAATTTGAAATATTAATATTTACAATGATTGTAGTTCTTAATTTAGCTGTGTTTTCTGCGATGTATCATAATCATAAGGATACTTGAGGCAAATAACAGTGGCACTGAGACGGGATAGTCAACAAAACCTCCATCTGATTGAGTGATATTATCGGTGGAGAATTCAGTAATAACATCATTGACTACCTGTGCATATACTGTGTTTGATAGTGATGAGCCCTCAGGATTGTTTGCTGTGATTGCGTAATAATAGATCCCACTGTCTTCCAATTCATCCACATAGTACAAATTATCAGTTTCTGCTATTGCAGTCAATCCATCAATCGAGTGAAGAGGAAGATGATCTCTGTAGATACTATAGGAATTGGCACCATAGCTCTTATCCCATTCTAGATTGATAACTCCGTTGTTTGGATTGGGTAGGATCTCTTTCAGAACAGGAGTCTGTGCCAGTCCAGATAATTTTGCATAGAATATATCTTTTGATGTAGAACCACTGGCATCACACCACACCACATGTAAGAAATCAGAATTATCTACAGCAACAAAAACAGCTTCTGAATCCACTTTATCGGTACTGACAAGAATACTCACTGTATCCCATGATGTGTCTTCAGGGTTCCTGATCTTGTGAAAAATATCTTGATCAATTCCAGCTCCATTATTAATATCGGTTTTATCCTGCCAAAAAGCATGTATATTGCCAAATGAATCACTTGTTAACATGGGATAGTATGCATTAGCTGTACTCTCAGAGGATAACACCTCAGTTGTGGTCCAAACCTGGGAATCAATATTCCACTGTTTGTAAAAAATATCTGAATCTGTACCTGAGCCTCCATAATCAGTCAAATCAAACCATGCAATGTGAACATTCATCAGATCATCAACCACTATGAATGGATATAATGAATCAGAGGTACTCTCTGTGGAAATCAAACCTACAGCTCCCCATTCTTCTGATCTTGTATCCCATTTGATATAGAAAATATCATAATCTCCGTCTGCACCATTGATATCCAAATTGTCATGCCAAGCGATATGGATATTATCCATCTTATCACTGGTTATGAATGGATCATAGGAATCTCCGGTATTTAAAACGGAAATCACCTCAGTGATGCTCCAGTTTAAGAAATCGCCATCCCATTTTTTGTAGAAAATATCAGAATCAGTTCCTGAGCTATCATAATCGGTGTAATCCTCCCAGACCACATGGATGTTCCCTTCAGTATCACTTACGATGGATGGATCATAAGATGATTCAGAACTTTCTGTTGAGATTATCCCAGTCGTGCCCCAGACGTCGGTAGATGTATCCAACTTCCTGTAGAATATATCTCTATCCGTCCCTGAACTTTCATATTCAGTCAAATCCTCCCAGACAACGTGAATGTTGCCCAGAGGGTCAGTGCTTATTGCCGGATCAAATGAACTAGTGGTACTTACACTTGATACCACTTCTGCCACACTCCATTGCTGAGTTGAAACATCAAGTTTCTTGTAAAAAATATCAATATCAGATCCAGAATCACCGATCTCATACCATTCCTCCCAGACCATATGGATATTGCCCGTGGAATCACTAACAATCTCAGGTTCAAAGGAATAGTATTCACTCTCAGTTGAAACAATATCAATGCTAGACCACTGCCAATTTACAGGTGTACTTGCAATAACCGGGCTCTGAGCGGTTCCTCCCAATAATATAATAAATACTGTTAAAATAACGAATCTCTTCATATTGAAATTAACTTTAGTACTTATTATATATTAACTGCGCATCAATTTCAAATAATAATATTAATAATCACTCAATCAAGTTAACTCAGGTAAAATAAGATCAAAAATGCTTTATCCATTATTGCATAATGTTCTTATCCAATGATTCCTGTTGTCTAATTGGTTTGGACCCGGATTGAGATGTAATGGAAAAATGATTTTTTGCAAAATTTGACTTCATCTTATTTAAATATTTTGATTTTATGGGCGTCATCCTTAATAAGTTCATACACGACACCATTTTATGAGCTATGAGTTCAGCAAAAATGATGAGTTGATAATCAACAGCATCTCGATGAAGGGAATTTATATTGCAGGTATTATCTCACTAATATCTGTGGTTGATATTTTCTATATTTTCACAGCCAGTGAATTTAAATCCGAGTACTGGGTTTATTTTGTACAGGGTCTATTGCAAATTGGTATAGGAATTGCATTCTTATTACCATTCAATAATTTCAGAAAAGTAGTTACTACTTCTGGAAATGATGTCGAAGAGATTTTAGCAGGAATGGAAAAAATGACACTTGGGTTCAAACTAATCTCATTTTTTATCCTAATGGTGTTCTTACTAGGGTTTGTGGCCATTATAATCGTACTTTAGGAGAGATGAAAAATGAGTTATGAATTTACTGAAGATCAAAATAAAATTATACTAAATCTTGCGAAATTTATGAAGATCATGTCAATTATAATGGTGTTTACCGGATTGGTAGATATGGTTCTT
>DAOUUM010000134.1 GCA_030668165.1 Candidatus Heimdallarchaeota archaeon | reverse complement strand
TTGCTGATATTGCCGATTTGAAAATATTAGGATTGAGCTCGTAATAATCCTCCCTTGAACCTGGACGACCGATTTTTGTTACCATAGTTATTGTCAAGAGAGCTTTCAACGCTGTGCTGACACTTGATTTAGCCACTCCCAACCGTTCTGTGATTTGTTTCAATGATTGAATTGGATTTTCTGATATCAGAAGGTATCCAAGGATTCTCCCACTCATTTGCGAGATTCCTACATTTTCAAAAAATATACCAGTCTTCTCTATGAATTTATCTTCCTCGCTTATTTTTGGCATTCTTGTCTAACAATATAAAAATCGTCTTCATATATAACGCTAATTATAAAGAATAGATATCTGATATATTATTATAATTCAAAACAGGAAAAATATATAAAAATAACATTTTGCTCATTTTAAAAGATTTGATCGTTCAGTAAGTTAAGAACGTTATGCCATTTTATATACTTGTTATGTCACTTATAGTTATAGCAAGTCTGTGTGGGTTTATATCATACCACATAACCGCTCAAAGGACTGATTAAGAATGACCGAAAGCATGAATAATGAAAATACACCGGTAATAAATATTTCAAATATTACCAAGATCTATCCGGGGGGAACAATAGGTATACAGGATCTAACTCTTACCATTAATAAAAATGAGATTTACGGGTTCCTAGGGCCAAATGGTTCTGGTAAAACAACAACCATCCGATCAGTATTGAATATACTAGTACCCCAACAGGGAGAGATCCATGTCAATGGTGAACTTATTTCAAGGGATAATCCTGATATCCGTGAGCATATCGGGTATTTACCAGGTGAGCTCAATGTTCCTCCCAATTACACTGTGAGTGAATTTATCACCTACATGGCTACACTTAAAAAACGCCCATCAATCCGTATGAAGGAAATAGCAGAGCGTTTTGAATTACCCATGAAGAAGAAGGTAAACGCACTTAGTAAGGGAAATAAGCAGAAAATGGGGATTGTGCTGGCCTTCATGCATGATCCTGATATCTATATCCTTGATGAGCCAACCAGTGGACTTGATCCACTTTGGCAGCAGGAACTGTACAACCTCATATTAGAGGAGAAAGACAGAGGAAAGACTGTGTTCTTCTCATCACACAATCTTGATGAAGTACAGAAGATTTGTGATAGGGTGGCTATCATCCGCAAAGGTAAACTTGTAACAATAGCAGTAGTTGAGGATCTTGCAGATCAGATCACACGAAAATTGACTGTTACAATTGATAATTTGACAGAGGAAGAACTGGAGAAAATTACATCCAAGATGAAGGTTGATAACTCCAATTTATTGACTGGTGAGGTTGGTATAATCATTACTGATCCCCAGGATGTATCAGTGACTCTAGATTATTTCAATAAGTTTAATGCCAGATTGAAAGATCTAGTATTTCCACCAGCATCTCTTGAAACTTTCTTCCTCAAGAAGTACAAGGAATAGGAGGTCAAACAAATGACATTCTTAAAACGAATTATATTTCATACCAAGAGATTTAGAGGTGAGATTATTTATTCCAGCATAATTCTGGGCTCACTGATGGCAATGATCACTGTTGCTTTTCCCAATGATACTGCAGTGATTGCAGGATATGCATCTATGCTCACTGACGCGGGTTTGGACTCACTCTTCAGTAGTCTTGATCTCAATGCTCCTGGATGGTTGTTCTGGGTCTCTTTGATGGGTTCAGCCTACACATATTTTGTAGTAGCCGTCGCATCTATAAAAATCGGGTCAAAACTCTTCCCCACCAGTGAGGAACATGCACTCGAACTAATTACCAGTTCACCCAAGAGAGGAAGATCGTATTTTGCAGAGAATATTTTATCTGCTATTCTTGCACTGTTCCTAATATTCCTACCATCTTTCCTCATCCTGTCTATCTACTCTTTGACCCAGGATGCGGCGGATTCAATTCCGAGACTGGGAGTGATGTACCTATTCAGCATGGCCGTCTGTCTATTTTTCGTGGCCATAACGTCACTGCTCAGTGTGTTTCGTTTCTCACAGGGAACAGGGTCCAAAATCGGCTATATCTACCTGATATTTGCATTTATGATTGAACTAGGTGCGGGCTCAGTCGAGGAGTACAAGGATTTGATGAAAATCTCGGTTAATTCATATCTGGCCCCTACATCTGGATTACTCAGCGGAGAACACAGGTGGAGTGAATTTGGAGTTGTGCTGGCTATATGTGCAATCTTATTCATTATCGGGTATTACTGGATCAAGAGACCAGATTATATTGAGAAAGTTTCTGCTCCAAAGAAGAGCAGATTGGGTTTCTTGCCTAGATTCTCACCAAGAGGTAAGATGGCATACAAATATCCACTGTTATTTGACCAGTTCAGGACGGATAGATCCATCTTCTTCATCTGGATGATAATTGTCAACATTGTTCTGGTGTATGTGATCTTCATATATCAGGTGGCACTGGGTGATGATCCCATGAAACTGGTTGAAATGATGTCATCTTTTGAAACTATGATGAAAGCATTCACCCTAGGGCATGCTATTGAGGCAAGTTACATGGGATTCCTGTCCTTTGAGCTTTTTGGGCTTTCATGGATGTATTTTGGAGTTTTCTTATTTATCCCTGCAATTAATATTCCCAACCGGGATCAAAAAAGGGATGAGCAGGATCTATTATGGTCCAATTCAGTGACTCCTGAATGGGTTATTATCAGTCGAACTGCAAGCCTATTCATATTTTTCAGTATATTTTACTGGCTATCATTTGGAGTGTTAACTGCCTCATCTCTAGGAGCTGGTATGGATTTCAATACAGCTTGGGTGGCCAATGCATTTCTGGTGGGTTATATCTATTACACCGGATTGATCTTCCTTCTCATTGGAATTGCGATGCTATTCCCTGTAAGCAAGGGAAAGAGGTATGCCCTGTGGTTCTATGTCATCTCAATAATTTTCCTGTTGACTGGATTTATGGTGGAATCGGCTGAATTTCTCAAATACCTCTCGATTGTCTACTATTATGATCCTGTAGGACTGATATTTGATAAGGTTGATCTCATTGGTGAGATACTTAAATCTGCATTAGTTCTGGCAGGATCACTGTCTCTTTACATCGCAGCATTGAAGCTGAGATTTAGGAAAGTAGATCTACTCTCATAATACTGACTTAATATTTAAATCAAATTCATACGAATTGCTACTAACCAAATAGTGAATCAAGACCCTTAGCTTTTCCAAAATATTCTTTGAATTTCAATGTTAGAATTTCCCCATCAAGTTTCAATGAGAAAGTTTCATAATCTAGAAATTCAGTTTGAGAAAATGATTTATTAATCTTAAATGAGATATATAGAATTCTTGATGCTTTGGATTCATTTTTAAGTAATTCTAGATCTACATTTTGAGAATCTGGAGTTTTAATATTCATTACCACCTCATTCTTATTGATTGTAATATCATTTGCGGCCCATTTACCATTGGCCAGAGTTGTCATATTATTTTTACTTACTCGAATACCTATGGATGTTATATTTTCGAAATCAAAACTCATGGCATTCTCGAGGAGTGATCCATTAAAATATGGATTATATTCTTCTTCCACATAATCATGAAATTCAATTTCTGCAATATCAAATTTTTCTTTTAAGTTGAATTCACTACCTACTCTATCAATATTCACAACTTTAGACTTGTTTACCCAGGGCATGGCATCAAGCTGTGGATACCTGCCAAATTCTTTATTACTTTCTTCATAAGGTTCTGTCCATTCATATTTTGTATTGTCTAAATTATTAATTGATGAGGGATGGTCCTTATTCAAAGAATTCACAGCTGTTACCAAAAATTTTGGAGCACCCAGGGATATTTTGACTTTTTGTCCAATTTTTGTATCAATAAATAGTTCTCCTCCTTGATGGCTTATACAGTTGAATTGAGTCTCAAGTTTTTGCAATTCCAAAAATACTTTCCTTGGCATATAGGTATGCAAGTGATCAAAATAATACTCCATAAACGAACCTTGTTTTCAAGTTAATAAAATATTAGTACAAACAACAGAGACTTTCCTAAGATTAATTGTATGGTAATTGTTATAATCTCATTTATCATCATGTTAAACAGAAAATCAATTTCGTATATTGAGAATTTTCAACTGATCTCCTGTAATTTATCTTCTGTTAATCTGTGATATGGTGGTTTATGGTTCTCGGGGAATGGTGATTTGTAAGTGTCCTTCTCTTGCTTGAATTCATCCTTTGCCCTTTTAACAAGTTCGGGATCGCTGAAGAATTCCATCGCAGTAGTTGCAAGGATTTTTGCTGCAAGGATCATTCCCTTATGACCTATACCCATGCGTCCACAGGACGTAACCTGCCAAGAATGTCCAGGTGCACCCATCACAGTGCAAGCTGTTGAGAATTGAGCAAGAGGTACCTTCCAGGAAACATCAGCAACATCTGTGGATCCTGTGAGGACCATCTTGTTTCCATAATTGGGAATGATAAAATCACAGAGTACTTTATCCTTGTGCTGTTCCAGTTCTTCCTTCATATCCGATGGTGCCATATACATCAGTGTATCAAACGAATTTTTTGGATGAGTCTTGTACATCTCCTCCGCAAATTTGTAATCCTCTGAATCCCATACTGGGGTGCCAAGTTTTGCCATATTCCTGTTGTAAATTTCCCTGATTACTGAGTTCTCCCTGGTATTGTATGTAGCCGACAGAAAATCAACCTTTACCTCTGTCTCTGTCATCATGGCTGCACCATTGGCAATTTTGATTACTCGCTCATAGAGCTCACCTACCTGGTATCTCCTGGGTGCTCTGACAAAATAGTGTGATTCTGCAAATGCAGGAACAATGTTAGGTGCCTCACCACCGCTTTTTATAACATAGTGCACCCTGGCATCAGGTATCATGTGCTCCCGCAGGTAATTAACACCAACATTCATCAGCTCAACCGCATCCAGAGCAGATCTACCGTTGTATGGGTCTCCAGCAGCATGAGCTGTCTTACCATGAAATGAGAACATAATTGAGTTCATGGCATTGGTGCTGAAATCCCAAGTGCCATTGAAATCAAAAGGATGCCATGTGAGGGCAATATCCACATCATCAAACAGTCCATTTACTGCCATCCATCCCTTGGCATTGTAGGTCTCCTCTGCAGGACAACCATAATATCTGATAGTACCCTTAATATTTCCCATATCAATCTCCTCCTTGATTGCAAGAACTGCAGCAATTCCTGCTGCGCCAAGCAGGTTGTGATTACATCCATGTCCATTTGCTCCCTCTGTGATTGCTTTTTGATGTGGTACTGGTTCCTGGCTGAGACCAGGAAGGGCATCAAATTCACCAAGAATCGCAATTACAGGTCCTTCTGTACCATAGGTGCCTGTGAAAGCTGTTTTCATATCTGCCATACCACTCTCGATTTTGAATCCATTATTCTGTAGTACTTCAATGAGGTAGGTTGCTGATTTATGTTCTTGCAATCCAGTTTCAGCAAAATCCCAGATCTTATCTGAGATTTCAATGAATTTGGATGAATTATCATCAATCCATTTTGTTAAATTCCCGTGTGGCATAATTTATTTGCTTCTTGTATAATTAATAAATGATTGAAAGGGAGATTGAATTAAAGAGAATAATCAGATGTGAAGAGAAGAAAAAATGTATAGTGTTTGAAAAATAATGAGAAATAGAGACAAAAATGAGCGTTTAATATAAGTTTGGTGTTAGCAATAAAATGTTATAAATAGGAAATAATATCGCATCTTATTGAATAATAAAAAAGCATTTGACTATCCGAAATGGAATAAACTAGATTGTTAATGATTTAATATTTTGCATGAAGCAAATATTGATATGAGAATTTTCAGATTAACACAAACTATATATATTAAATTATTATTGCGAATATCGGACGAATATATAGAATCCCTTTCCAAGCTGATTTACCACTGAGAGATAAATAATACAAAAATTTGTCACTATACCAGTACCTTAAATATCAAAGTGTATTTACTATATAATAATAGAAATCTAACCGTATCCCATGCATTATTAGTAATTTGCCTAATTAGTGAGGAAAAGCTCACCAAAAAACCACCATATACGTTTATATTACTATACTCTCCGGTTATCGGATATTCATTTATATAAAATATGATAATCGTACCAATGAAATGACTTTCGTAAATTTTTTTCACAAAATTAATCACCAAATTTTATGAAAAGCTCGGGTCCCCGGAATATTTATATACTCAATTTGGTATTATCAATAAGCGAGTGATTATAATGAGCTACGACAAAAAAGATACAAAATTACCCGAGTCTGCTATCAAGCTACTTATGTACCTTGAAGAAAATGGAAAAAAAACTCAGAAAGAGATTATCCAGGAACTAAATCTTCCTATCAGATCCGTTAGATATGCAATTCGTCGATTAATCGAGCAGGGCTTCATCAATAAGATGCCGAATCTGTTCGACATGCGGAGTGTATTCTATGAAATTTCCGAATCTGTGATGGACATCGATGCCCTAATTGCAGAACAGCTAGCGCTGATCAAAGCATAGGGTGTAGATTATGAGTAGAAGATCCAACGACTCAAAAAGATTACCTGAAAAGGCAATCCCTTTACTTAGATTTTTGGAAAACCATGGCCCCAAGACCCAGAAAGAGGTTATACAGGCGTTAGATCTGCCTATCAGGACTGTACGCTACTCAATCAGGCGTCTACTGGAACGCAATCTAATCCGTAAGGTACCCAATCTTAAGGATATGAGATCTGTATTCTATCATATTGACCCCTCTGTTACTGACGTGGAACAGGTTATCGCAGAAGAATTATCCGTTGTTGAAACCTTATAATATACAAAGATAAAGCATTGCTACCTAATATTACATCAAACTAGAATTATTATATGTTTTTACACTTCTTGGTACATATTATGCTATTTACCGATATCTGAATTAGAATCACTATATTTACGGTATTATGTTCTCTGTTACCCAAAAATTATTTATATTATTATATGCATTGTCAAACAATGAAGTTAAAAATATTTTCATTATTTATTTTCCTCGGACTTCTCATCCCGATATCTGCATCTGGTGATATCCCTTCTTATACCTATTCTGCTGAAATTGAAAGTGGAAATGAATATATATGGGAAGTAACTAAATATGATATCTCTGAAGAATATGCAACTAATCATTACATATTATATACAACTACTGATGATCAGGTGATCATAAAATCTGATTCTGAAATTAAATTAGAAATTACAGATACATCAAGGAAGGTATCTATAGATGGAGAAACAATAGATGGTCAACGTGATAGTATTCAACTAGGTTTCGATGGTGATTTGATTGATCCAGATTCCACAATTATGGTATATGATATTCTTCCGTTACTATTTCCCTTAAATTTTACTAGGGATGGAGTGACCACCAATTACTTTGATACTGTAGCAATAGGTCCTGATAATTATGTAAATGACAATCTTCGTGAACCCTACCTCTA
>DAOUUM010000453.1 GCA_030668165.1 Candidatus Heimdallarchaeota archaeon | reverse complement strand
CTCGGGGCATCACCAATTCACTATCAGCTGATCAGGGCTTACCTGTTTTCATGATTAATCTGTCCACAGCGGATTATCTAATCACCATGGAAAAAGTTATCCGAAGGAAATTCCTAGAAAAATCAATATTCAGTTTTGCTTTAGTGGATGAGAAAACATTAATCAGCCATGCCTATTCAATAGTTGCCGACAGGTTCTCTATTGGATCTGACTGGGATGTTTATAATCAGAAACAGGAGAAAATTGCTGAGATTGATGGAAGTAAATTCAACATAGGTGGAAAATTTAAGATTAAAATTAATGCTAAGGCTTATGGTTATAGCAATGAGCTTGATCAGGTTCTAGTTTTATTCGCAACGTTAACAAGATTTATCAAGGATGTTGAGGATAAATTGGAGGATACTTTGAAGAAGATCAAAAAGGATGATCTGGCAATAGTGATCGATAAGGAAGAGGCTAATCTCTATATTAATCCAAGAAGAATAAAAATGTAAAAAGGTACAAATAACTAGATTTAATATGCTATATTCATATTTCAAGTAGTAATTAATCGGATTATGAGAGTATTAATAACAGGTGGGTCATCTGGAATAGGCGAATTTTTGGCTAGGAGGTTATCAGAATCAGGTAATAAAGTGTTTATTACAGGAAGATCTGAAGATCAAATGATATCCATACAAACCGATATCAATGAAAAAGGAGGGCAGTGCTATTACAAGGTTGCAGATGTCCGAGATTATGAAATTGCACAAACTGTTATTGATGAGGCGATTGACAAAATGGGAGGATTGGATGTTTTCGTTGCCAATTCGGGTATTGGTAGATTTGGGGATATTCAAACCATGATCGAGGAGGATTATGATATCCAGTTTGATACCAATGTCAAAGGTGTGTTCAATTATCTTGGCAAGGTTGTTGATTATATGAAAAATCAGAATAGCGGTCAGATAATAGTTACCTCCTCTGATCTTGGATTAAAAGTATCAAAAAACGCCAGTATCTATGCAGCAAGCAAACATGCTGTGCAGGCAATGATTGGATCCTTGAGAAAGGAATTGGAGGGTACAGGTGTAAAAGCTGCAACTATCAATCCAGGATCTGTGGATACTCCATGGTATAAGAATTCAAGTATGGATAAGATGAAAATGCTGGATGTTGAAGAGGTAGTGGATGCTTTTATGCTAATTATCAATCAGGGACCTAGGAGTGATATAGATCACATCCATCTAGTTCCAGCAAATACATAGTTAGCCAAATTCCAAAATCAATTGGAAATGATTTAGTACTTAATTAATTATAGATATTATTGTTTCTATGGATTTAATGGATTATCTGTTTGTAATAGTAGTTGCTGGAGTACTTATTTTACTGGTTTTGAAAAAGACTAAGAAAAAGGACAAGGAAAGCTATGGAGTGGTATCAGAGACTGATAAGGGAGAGGAGGTCAAATCGAAGGCTGAGAAATCAGTGGCTGATTATTTAAACAAGAATGATATCAAGTATAAATACGAGGAAACAATTAAGCTGGGTAATAATAAGATTAAGTATGATTTCTATCTTCCTAAATATGATATTTATATTGAGTATTGGGGACTTGAAAGTCTGGATAACAAGACTGGTGAGAAATATCGCAAGAGAAAGGCAGAAAAGATCGGACTGTATGATGAACACAATCTAAAATTAATTTCTATTCAACCAGAGGATCTAAAAAATCTTGATACAATTATTCCAAGGAGAATCAAGGAACTAGGTTCCAAAAAATCAAAATCTGCAAAAACGGTCAAGAGTCTCTTATTTGGAAAAGAGGGTACAGAAAATGATGAATCAAAAGATGAATCTGATGAAACTGTATTCTGTACCAAATGTGGGAATACAGTACCATCAGGTAGTGAATTTTGTGATACTTGTGGAAATTCTCTTGTTTAATAGTGATTTTAATTGATAGAATCTAAAAATAACAAATATTAATTAAGTAATCAAATATTTGCTAAAAATCAATTGATCGATGTAATTTACCCAATATGTAGTGTAAAAAAACACTCAAATTATGAAATAATATTCTCGCAGGAACATCATTAAGCTATTATTTTAGTATACTGAAACACAGAAAGTTTAAGAAAGATTTACTGTAATTTGAGATATGAAACTAATTAACGATGAGGGGATTTCAAGTCCAATTCTGAAAGAGTTTATAGAAAAATTCAATGAAATAAAAAATCCAAAAAAGAAAAAAGAAGAATTAGAAGGATTCTGGGAAAAACAAACAGGACCATTGATGGAGGGGATTGAGGAACATCCGGATCATTATATGGTGACATTTCTATTCAAAGAAAAATCTATTACAAATGAATTACGGGTATTCTGTGTTGCGTTTGGTTTTCACCCTACACGGAATATTATGAACAAAATCAAAGGAACTGACATCTACAATAAAAGTGTCTATATTAGAAGAAAGGCGCGACTACTATATTCCATAGGTAGAGCCCCAACATTTGACGACACTAAATATCCTAACCAAATGCAAGATGGACAGAATAAAGCATTTGCAGATCCATTAAATAAAGAGAATGAATTAATAATCAGTTTTGACGATGATCCAAATAATAGTTGGGAATTTACTATATTAGAAATGCCAGATACACCCCCTCAAAAGTGGATGATAAAGGATCCTGAAGTACCAATAGGAAAAATCGATGAAATATATATTGACCTTTCCGGAGAATTACTTACATCGGTCGAGGAGAAATTAAAAGCAAATCAGAACGATACTGATGAGGATGAGGT
>DAOUUM010000564.1 GCA_030668165.1 Candidatus Heimdallarchaeota archaeon | reverse complement strand
TAATTATGTACTTCAGGAAATTTAGCGAGAGGATAATAAATATAATTGGCTTGCTCATAGTTTTGATCCCAGTGATCCAGTACATAATCGATCCCATGGTTGAAACTATAGTCCCAGTAATTTTCCAGTTTCTATCTGTGCAGATAATCCTTTTCTATGTACTCGCTAGAATAAGGCATAACTTTAGAATCGGGGGTGATAGCAGTATCTGGCTAATATTGATTGCCCTGGTGGGAACCTACCAATCAGCATTATTTATTTTTGATTCAGATTACTCACTCACACTCCAATATTTCGGTATCAACTTTGCACTTGCAATTTTACTCACAATCTATATTACTGCCTTAGAACACCACATCTCACAAAACAATCTGAGAATGGCAAATGAGAGAAGCATTCAACTGAGAGAGCATCTCAATCAGACCCAACGATTTGAGAGTATAGTTCAATTCACTGGTGGGATTGCACATAATTTCAATAATATACTAACTACTATCAGGGGTGCATCCGAGTTATGTTTGCTCCAGAAAGATGAGTGGGATGAGGAGTTTGTAAAATCACAGCTTAAGAGTATCCTTGCCTCTTCTGAAAGAGCCTCAACTCTTATCTCCCAATTACTAAATATCTCCAAACAACAGATCAGTGATGCAAGGGTGATCAATCCCACTAAGAATATCAAATCAATAATAAATATGGTGGAGAAGTTGATTTCGCATGATGTTAATTTGAAAATGGAATTGAATGAAACAAGTAATATCTCAATAGACCCAGTTCAATTAGAACAGATAATCTTGAATCTGGTATCCAATGCTAACGATGCAATAAATGAAAAAAATACGGGACCAAAGGAGATCAAGATATTACTTCAGGATTACATCTCAAATGCTGATACAGACAAGGTCTTGGCCCTGGAAAAATATGTGCGATTGCAAATTACTGATACGGGAATTGGGATAAAAGAAAGTCATATTTCTCAACTATTTACTCCATTTTTCTCTACGAAGGTTAAAGGTACAGGATTGGGATTATATACCGTATACAATCTGGTTAATCAAAATAATGCCGAAATCCTTGTTCAGTCCAAAGAAGGCATGGGTACTAAGATAGAGGTCTATTTCCCAGCAACCAGTCAAAAAATAATTGAGGTAGACAAACAATATGATATCACTGATTATCATGGTGAGGGGATTATTGTATATGCTGAAGATGAATTTGAATTAAATCAGCAGGTCAGCAAGTTCTTGGACGGTCTGGGTTACACCGTCATTTCAGCATCCAATGGTTTAGATGCATTCAACCAGACCAAGGATAAGGAAATTGATATCCTAGTAACTGATATTACAATGCCTGGTATGAGTGGAATTGAATTATATGAAAAAATTTGTAAGGTAAATGGAAATATTCCAACTATATTTTTGACAGGATATGTGGATAGAGAGGATCAGTTAATTGATTTAATGAATAGAAATAAAAATATTATTTATCTAAAAAAGCCGTTTGGATTACAAGAGTTAGCATATGTTATTTACACATTCTTATCAGATTAGGGATTGATACAGTCGCCTGTTTGGTTGCCATACATCCCACCAAGTCCAGAACCATCTTTTAATTGTAGTTTGGTCTGTGATTGGGATCCATCCATGACTCCACGTTGATGCCCATTTTGTCCGGTTCCATCCATGGGTTGGTCAGGTTGATCAATGGTGGTGTCGTCTGCAACTATGGATGTAACACCATAGATTGCAATAGCTGTGATAAAGAATATAGCAATTAGTTGAGTCTTTTTCATTGAGATAAGCTCCTTGACATTTAGTCAATTATCTATACTCG
>DAOUUM010000544.1 GCA_030668165.1 Candidatus Heimdallarchaeota archaeon | reverse complement strand
ATCACCCACATTGACATAAGTACCAATCTCAGAATAATCTGAATATTGTATAAATGATTTAGCTGCATCCAGAGTTACTAATCCGAATGCCTGCCAGGCATTGTACCCTCCATCACCATCACTATATGGTAAATCATTAACTAGATTCGGAAAGTATTCATAATCTGTAGTAACATTAAATTCTAAAATTACTTCATTGCCAGAATTCAAGGCCTCGATTATCACATAATCGTCAATCTCATACCCCATTGCTTGCATGGTTTGTGTCTGCATACCAATTGAGGTATTTGAATCAATTTTCTCTATTATCTCGAATAATGATTTATCATCATATTCGTCCCTCCAAAAAGCAGCATCTTCAAAGGTTTCAGTATCGATACCTAATAAGGTATAGGATGATATTTTGCTATCATAACTAGCCTCAATATATAATTTAGTAACCTCAGTGTAGGCATCGATTTCAGGTATGTCCAAGAAACCTAGTTGAGTGGCATTGGATGAATCCATTCCTGCGATATATATCTCAGATCCCATGCTATATTCAGTAGTTTCATTGTTCCAATCGATAAATGTAGATGGAATGATCACACTAACGTAGCTGAGCATCATTCCAAGTAATAAAAATGCAACTAATCTTGATGCTGAGAATTTGTTTTTCCGCATATTTCTTGTTGCTAAGGCAATCATTCCACTGAAATTCTTCCATAACACATCCGAAATTACACCAATTACAGAGGAGAAGTATCTCGCCACTACAAGAGGTGCACCTATCATAAAAATAATCATAGTAATTGGGCCCACTAGAATAATTAGAAAGCTCTTAATGAAAGACACGTCTCCTGGTATAAATCGCATTGCGACCCAGAATAATATTGATAGACTAACCAATATCAGATCAATATAATATCTTTGCCAGAATGGCTTCCTTTTCTCCTCAGTCATCTCACCTTCATCGATTTTTGTAGAGGAAAGTGATGATATACTTGATATATTTAGATCAAGAGAGAAAATAATTCCAATTAATGGTAATCGCCAAAGCCAGTTAGATGGAATATTAATGGGAATGGATGGATTATTAAATTGTAAAATACCGGATGCTCTTAAAGATAATAGAGTCCAAGGTATTGATAAGATCATACCAATAGCAACTGCCATTATCGCGGCAGATAACACTTCTGATAACATCATTGCATTCAATTGATCCTTGGAAGAACCTCTCACCTTTAAAATGGCAATCACCCGTTGTTTTCTCTGTTCAACCAGTGTTAGGGAGAAATATACCAAGAACAATGCAAGAGCGATAAGGGGACCAGTTACAATTAAAAGTATTGTATTAACCACTGCCACCTCTGATTGGTACCTTTCAAGGGATCTGTACAATGGACTATAAGCCCAGATATAAATATCGCCTGATCTTTCAAAAGTAGAAGCAAATCCTCTGGCATCATTTTCTAACCTACCTAGTTGTGCTATGATATCATCAATATTTGAGGTTGTGATAATTGGGAGATCAATATATACTGAGGATGATACTATGAAATCAAACCAGAACCAATCTTCTCCAGGTTGTAAACTTGCCAGAATATCCCAAATATCAACTCTCAGTTTATCGATCGCAGTTGAATTGAGAAGTAAATAATTCCCGAATGGATCAAAACTATCAAATTGCTCTTCATTATTTTCGTGGTAGTATGCAAAATCATTCTCATCCCAGGATAAGTAATTGACGTTATGTATCTGAATTGAATTGAAAGTATCCGAGGAATTGTATTTGTAATCCGTATCCGTCAGAATATCAATGGTACCATTATCCATAACCACAGATTCATTATAGCCAAAATAATATGGTACTATGACCAATGGTTCTGATAGATCGAACTCAATGGATGAGTTGAAAGAAGGAAGAGTTGAATAGATATCATAAATTTCCTTAGTATACTCAAGAACCCTAACATGCAAGGTTGGTAAATACATTCTATCTCCCTCCGGAAAATGTTCAGGATCTCCAGTAATTATCTGATTATATTGCAGTTGCTCAGATTTTGTATAATTCAAGATTAGATCATTTTCTTCTAAAATAGCACCGCCTCCTTGGATAT
>DAOUUM010000238.1 GCA_030668165.1 Candidatus Heimdallarchaeota archaeon | reverse complement strand
CGTTTTGTGATACCTTATCAATCTTATTGATTATACTTTTTGCTTCGAGCAGATTATCTTCAACCCATGATATGACCTCAAGAATACAATCCTTGAACTCAGATCTAAAATTGATAATGTCTTCCTCGGTTATATTGTCCCTTTTTTTCATATACGTGGCAAGCCTAGTGGGATCTTTCTTATTCACCAAGGAGATGACAGGAGTTTTCTTGAAATCTTTGAGATCATTACCCATTCCCTTGTTTGAATTGAAAAAATCACCTACATCATCAAGCAATTGAAATGCAAATCCAAGTTTATCACCAAAATCATAAAGCAATTGAATTATCTCGAAACTCTGACCCGCAAGCATAGCTGCTGATGATGCGGAAAATGAAAATAATGGTGCAGTCTTCATTTTGGTTACTCTATTGATTAGTTCAATCGGGGGTATCTCATCAGAATTGGAAAATCTCATTTCATGTATTACCGCCTCTCCAATTGGCTGCTCAACTGCCACAATTAATTCATTCAAGAATTTTAGTGCCTTGTCTGGATTTTTAATTCGATCCTGGAGAATGGCTGAAATCAGGTGACTATGAATTAAACCATGGAAAATATCACCTCCTACAATTGCAGTGGTGGTGTTCCATTTGACATGAACTGTGGGGGCTCCCCTTCTCTCAACAGTATCATCCAAAACATCATCATGATACAAACTCATATTGTGCATTAACTCTAATACTAAAATGAACGGACCAATATTTTCAGTTGATTCGAATAATTTGGATACAGCTAGGAAAAGAGCGGGTCTCAATCGTTTTCCTCCCAAATTGTAATAATAGGTGAGAACCTCTTTTATTTCTTCTGATGAGATCTGCTCAACAAAAATTTCCATCTCCTTATCCAATAGTTCGTTTATCTCTCTTTGGATATGATGTAATTGCTCGAAAAATAAATTATTGTCTATGGCGTCTCACGTCCTATTTGCATCATATTCCGTAATTTTATTACTTAAAGGAATTATTTAATACTTCTTGAATTGCCCTCAATTCAAGTATAACTAATACAATTAAAAGAGCGTTTCACCTTTTGAGGGGTAATACTCCACTTATTTCCGTGGAAATGAATTGTTCTTGATCAATTTGTATAATATTTGATTTTGCTTGAAGAATTAATGTTGAAACTCCCTGGGTTATTGCCCTCCAGAATACATCTGAGAATTCAGGATCAATGTCATTGCATGGAATGAAAGAACGAGCATGACGGTAAACAACAAATATTATCATAGAGTTTTTTCCCCGGTTTTTCAACTCCACAAGCGCCTTTACATGACTCGAAGCTCTTTTTGACACAGCATCAGGGAAGCACGCAATGTTATCAATTACTCTGGTGGTTGATTTGACCTCAGCAATTGTTTCATTCCCGTATCCATCAGTCAGTAATAGATCAAATCGGTGTTTACCAAATGTTAGCTCCTTCTTAATGACCCGATAATTCTCATAATTAGTAATGTTTCCCGCTTTAAATGCCAGAGGTATCAAGTTATAGACAAGATTAGAATCTAGTTGGATCAACTCATTAATCACCTCAATCGCTACAAGAGAGGCTACTGTTTTTCTGTTGGGGTTATTATGAAACCTAATCCATACCCTTGCGTTGGGTTTGAAAATTTCAACCATCCTGCCAGGATTGGGTAGGTGACATCGAATTTTCTGCTTATTGTATCCAACGAAGGCGATGAACCGGTTCTCTCTTGAAATGAAATTTGCAGGCACAACAGCCCCATCAGATATAAAATTCATATGATTTATCTTTTAATTCCTATCTATTTATAATTTATTCTACGAGATGGATCCAGCCATGTTTATCCTCAACAGACCCGTACTGGATGCCAATTAATCTGTCATAAATAGCCTGAGTGGTTGGACCAACCTTACCATCATTGACAGATAAATTTTTGTCCTTGTATTTGATCTCACCAACTGGTGCAATGGATGCAGCAGTTCCGATGCCAAATATCTCGGTAAGATTTCCTGATTCAATCGTTTCCACAACTGTATCAATGGTTATATCCTTCTCAGTCATCTTGTATCCAAGATCCTTTGCAATCTGTAACACTGATTTGCGAGTGATACCCTTCAGTATTGAACCTGTCAGACGAGGGGTGATGATTTCATTATCCAGGACAAATGCAATATTCATTGCTCCTACCTCCTCAACGTATTTCATCTCTTTTGCATCCAACCAGAGAACTTGAGAGTATCCATCTTCTTTTGCTCTTTCAGCAGCCATTAGTGATCCAGCATAATTGCCCCCGGCTTTTGCTTCTCCTGTTCCTCCAATTGATGCTCTGACAAAATGGTCTTCCACTTTGATCCTAGTTGGGCTGAATCCCTCCTTGAAATATGGTCCTGATGGAGATAAGATTGTGAAGAAGTAATATTCATCAGAGGGTTTTACTCCTAAAATTGCCTCGGTAGCAATCATGGTGGGTCTGATGTAAAGTGCATTACCCCTTGCTTTGGGTACCCATTCTCTTTCGAGATTGATCAATTTATTGATTGATTTTAGGAAATAATCTTCTGGGACTTCAGGCATCATCATCCTACGAGCAGAAAGAGCAAATCGCTTTGCATTCTCATCAGGTCGGAACATGACAACATCGCCATTTTCCTGTCTGAATGCCTTCAACCCTTCAAATATCTCTTGTCCATAGTGAAAAACAAGAGTGGCTGGATCAAGGGAAAAATTCTGATAGGGTAGTATTCTTCCAGTTTGCCAGGCACCGTTCTTGTACTCACGTAATAACATTCGATCAGTATAGACCTTACCAAAGATCAGATCTTCATCCTTTGGTTTAGGCTTCAACGTGGTTAAATTTTCGACAACTAAGTCATTAGCAGGTGTTATTCCCATAAGTACGAATTTCATCACCAGCTTTTAAAAAGAAAGAGAGTGCCATAGAATTTTGATTGGTACATAAAACATATTAAAAAAAAATTAAACTAAGACTGTATCAACAATTAGGTTTTTTTGATAAATTCAATGTAAAAAGTAAAAAACCAATTTGATTATATGGAACTAGAATGCCTTGGATACTTTGCACAGGATTAATGGGTTCTGGGAAATCAACGATAATCCGTGAATATATTTCTAATTTCAAGACAATCGCATTCACAGCCCCCAAAATCGAGGCAACGCATCAGGGATTAGATTTTGAATTCATTGATAATGTATTTGGGATTATGCAGGAAAAAGGGGACCATATTTCGCATTATTACTACTATGAGCTGGATGCTCCTACCATTAAAAAATGGGTTCAATTTGTAAAGATAGCAGATGCAATCATAGTAGTTTACAATGATCAACCCTTGAGGGAGTACAATCCACCTGCATACTTAATGGAGTCCTTGTTGGGCCACAAGAAGGAAGATGCAAAATTTATGTTTGTAATAAATAACTATTCAGATCTGGAGATAGCCAAGTCCAATCTGATTGCTAAATATAATTTGGGTGATCTTGATCCCTCGTCATTTGTTATAAAGGATCTACCACGGGGTTCCTCGTCATTGGAAGAGAATTCTGTTCCTAAAATCAAACTTGATGTGGAGAAAGTTGGTGATATCATTAACTGGACAATCGATAATATTGACACAATCTAATAAACTGATTTTAACCGGGATATGGAACATCAAATTTATACGTAGCTAAGGAATTATTAGTTATGAATGACGATGAAGAGAGTTTCCTAATATATTCGAAAGATTTCTTGTCAAAAATTAAAATAGAGGAATATCAAGTTATAATCGGAATCCATGGGTTCGGCGCCGTGGGATACCTTGCACTTACCCATATGGTGGAAACCCTTGATGTGAAATCATTTGCCTATTGGGGCGATTCTTCATGGTTTTACAAAAATAATATCGAGGCTTTGATAACCGCTTATATTCATGAGGAATCAAAATCAATCTTCGTATTGACCCGAGTTCCAATTCACGTGAGCTCGATCCCTCAGAGGTTCTGGGATGCCATAGTCAGAGACATCATAGATTGGGATGCCCGAAGATATATCGTGGTTGGTGGCCTCAGAGAGGTTACAAGATCTGCAACATCAACTGATTGGATTGCATATGCTCCTTCTCCAAAATGGACTGAGGAGTATAATCACCAAAGAAATTTGAGTGATAAATTGCTGATGATTGGTCCATTATCATCGCTCCTGTTATTCGGGGCCGCATATGAGGTCTCATCTCTCGGTATGCTTGTATATTGTAATTTTGAGGAGGATCCTGATGCAACCAAGGTAGCACTCATTGAGATTGAAAAAATTTGTAATATAAAAATTCCAAATAAGGAAAATCTTCAGCGATTTGATTATTCTTTCATTCCCAGTATATCAAGAGCAATGTTTCAACAAGAAACTGCAGATGAAGATGATGAAGAGGATGATGTGCCCGGCTATGATTTCGATGAATTGATTTGAAAAAAATGATAATTTAGTCCAAAGCTTTTATACTCTGATTATATAACTTCTATTGGTTAAAATATAATAGAACATAACTTGAGTTGATAATAAGTGTCGGAAAATCTATGGTCCAAAATTAATCATCGCAATGATATTATGAATATCGCAGAGCAGTTGATCCCTTATTTTAAGAGTAAAATGAAGGATAATACAGGAAATCTTGCTCGACATGTTAGTATCCAGGATATCAACTTTAGTCAGATAGTCAGGGGAGAAATCAACAATATACTGGTTGAAGTAAAAGTATTGTCCGATGTAGGTCAGAGCATCAAAAAAATTAATATCCGTGAATTTCAGACTAGAGCTCTTTTAGATGATGAACTCAAACGATACAATGAATTAGAGAGACGATGTGCTCCACTAGATAATATTGATGCTCAGCCAATGATTAACATCTTCCAGGATGATTTACAACTGGTATATGAGGTATCTGATTATGTCAGACTGGGTGATTTTAACTATGATTTGGAAACCAAGGATTATATTGTAGGAAAACTTCTAGCCATGTTGCAAGGGAAGGGTAGCCAATCTCTGGATGTTGAATTTCCAAAACAATTAATTGAATACCTTTTCGAAAGTTTTGATTTCTCCTCAAGGGAGATAAAATCACTTAATAACTTGCTTCAACCCCATTATGACATAATCTCCAAATCAACAGGAGGGTATTTTCCTGCCACCTTATTCAATCCCAATAATATGTCGATTCTGCCTTTAAAAGATCTGGATGACATCAGTCAGATAGATATTGATCAAAACCGTGCCTTCAACATCATAATCCCCGTGGATCAGGTAGAGGATTCGGTTGCCGATCGGATGGCTGATGTAGCTTCATACTTTCTTCCAAGGATAT
>DAOUUM010000578.1 GCA_030668165.1 Candidatus Heimdallarchaeota archaeon | reverse complement strand
GAATTTTATCAAATTCTCTCCCGTTGTTTCCATAACATTCAAATGTCACATCACCCAATCTAGGGTTTACCTGCTTTGTTATCTCGATTTACGTACACTCAGATCGGTTCGATTACCATAACAGTCTCCCATGGATCAGATTACCATCGCTGGGAGGTTGAGAATGAGGTGCAACTGAGGATTCACCCTTCCCAATATACGATCTAGGCCCACCACTGATGATTCTGACAATATTATATCGCAGGAAAATCAACAAGTAAGCCAATCATCTTAATTTAATTTAAACTCTAATAAAAAAAAAAGACTATAACATTAAATTTACGAGAAGTAGCTAAATAGATTTATTTAATCTAGTTCAATTGAAAATTTGATGGCAATCGAGATAACCACAGCAGCAATTGTTCTAATTTTATTCCTTGTTGGAAGTATAGCATCTTGGTTTATTGCGGGAAGAACATCACATACCTTCGAAATACTAGCTTTTCTCTATGTTTCCATAGCCATCACGGTCCTCTCACTGATGATAGTTGAGGATAATTCACTAGCAGGTCATGGAGGGGTTGCCATGGCAGCAGTAGTATTGATGGTACTGGGAGTCAGACTCAGAATACAATTCAGCAAACCAGCCCAGATTATACTAAATGAGCACAGAAAGATGCTCATCGATCATAATTTTGCCATCACCAAGAATCATCTCTTCAAGAATGATAACAAATTAATTTCTAAGATATATAATTCTGAACATGAGGTGCTTACCCTGATACAGGGTCTACTGAGTAATTTATTGGAATATGAGGACAGATCCACCCACACTGTGGAGGATTTGATGGTAATTTATGATAATTTGACCAATTCAGGTGTCAGCATCACCAACAGTGTTGATGAGATACTACAATCCAGTGTACTAATTGAGGAACTTTCCGGTGAGTTGAGAAGTTATATTCTCGCATTAAATCTTACTCTGGATGATACCACAAGACGTATGCAGTACACCATTGACCAGGCGGAGAAACTATCCGACCAGACCAACCTGATAGCAGTGAACGCATCCATTGAGGCTGCACAGACAGAGGGAACTGGCAAGAATTTCGAGATAGTTGCAGATGGAATCCAGAGATTATCAAGTAGATCGAGAACGAATTCTGAGGAACTACACAAATTGAATTCTCAGATAGGCAAGAAGTATCTAGAGCAACTCAGACATATGGGGGACACACTAGATAAATTTGATACCTTCAATCTCAAGATACTGGAACTTTCGGATACATTGTCAATATCAGCCCATCAAGAGGAGAATTCCATGAGACAGGCAAATACAAAAATTGCCGACTTAAATGAGCTAGGAAACAAATTAAAGGAAAACCTTAACAAGTACAAATTATAAGGCGCCTTTCATTTAATTGCG
>DAOUUM010000252.1 GCA_030668165.1 Candidatus Heimdallarchaeota archaeon | reverse complement strand
TGATCTCCTTTGCAATTTTATCAGTTGCTTTTGGAGCTTCAGCAGAATGCATTGTAACTACCAGAGACGTGGCATGCTATTAATAATTTAATTTGTTAAAAATACTCAAATCGGTATGATTTCCTACATAAAAAAAAACATAAAAAAAACATAATCCAAGTTCAAGCCATAGAATTTTCATAAGCCTAGTAAAGATAATTAATGAGGCGGACAGCAACTAATCTCTCTAACTTTTCATAGCTTTCATTTTTTAAATAAATTCTTGCCTGTTTTATATTTTCTCTCAACTCACCTCGAAGTTGTGATTCTATCCTGTCACGGTATTTTAATACCAACTTTGCTAGTCATTTACACGAAATATAATTATTTTTCATTTATTGTTTTATTCGATCAACCGGCCCTGAAAATACGATTGTATACCATATCAGTTGCACACTTGCTATGAGAACTGAGAACCATTTATCACTGGATTCAATAACCACAAGATCAATCAATGCTTTCAATGCGGAGAGAATAGATATTCCAACTCCAATATAGAAGGTTCCATAATCTTTGAAGAATAGTCCTCCAATACTAAAACTCATAGCCAGAACTAGAAACACAATATTTGATAAAACTGAGTCAAAATATGCCATTAGATTGGTTGAGATTACCATTAGGAATGATAGAATGATCATCACATCAAGGATTACTGTTAATCTATTGACAAATTTTCTTGCAAGTCCCAGTACCAGGAATATTCCTAGTGAGCTCCAGAATATAATCCTGTTGAGTAACAATAGCTCGATAACTTGATTATAAAGGAGAAGTTGGACAATAGATAATACTATTCCTGCAAACGCCAGAAGTATACTCATTGTTTCAAAGTTTAATTTTGGTAGATGATCTTTCTCAATAGCTCTAAAAAGGATCTTGTAAGAAAGGGCAATTGAAATCATTCCGATTACAATCAACAGGGAAGATAACCATGCTATATCTACATCCATCCAAAGTATTGATGAGAATATCGTCAGTAAACTGGTGAAAATCAGCTCCTCTTTCATTGCATCAGCTCTGACAAGCTGTACAATATGGGTGCTAACAATTATCACAATCCAGAAAATCATTGAGTTGAGAACAGAATGAGCATCATCAATGGGTAATACTCTGCTTATTATTCCCGCTGCGATGAATACAACATTGAATGCAAAAGTCACAAAATAACGTGGAATATCGATTTTCTGTGAGTAAATCACATTAATTGCCTGTAATATGGCATACCCGGCGAATACTGCAATAAAGGTGGATAATTCACCAAATCCAGCAATGATAACCAGATTGATTGATAATAATACAAACCATATGATCAACCATATCTGAGAGATCTCAGATTCAATAATTAACTTGATCGAGTAAAATGATATGATTAGGATATAGATATAAGATAATATCTCGTTAAAGTAGCTCGGATCAAATAGATATATGGCCAGATTGAGTAATAGACTGATTGGAATAATTGAGAACTTCTCAGTTGAAAGATAACTCCCGAGTTTCTTGAAAATCAACAAGCCAAGTAATAGCATTACACCTACTTGGAGCGTGATAATGATCAATTGTCCAAGTACTTCATCCTCCATCTCAATGCTCACTCCATGGATCAATTTACCAAGTAACATCCAGACAAGCAGATACACTAGATGATGGAAATGGACCATTGAGAATATTTTGATATTATTGTCTTCTATCAGATCTGTCAACATGGGATATATTATCGCTATTCCAGTAAAGATAAGGAATTGAATTAGTAATAGAAGTGCCCATGCCGATGTATCCTTATACACTACCAGATCTTCTATCTCGGTTAAGGAGCGAGCTATTATTCCTACAGATGATATAATCATTGGTAAATAATATTTTGTCAACTTGTCAGACTGTACAAAATAGGATAGTAACCCCATAACTAGTGTGAAGAATACCGCAAAATCAATCACAAAGAGATCTTTACTAAGTGAAATTATGATTGTCTGTAGTCCGAGAATTAATAACCATCCTATAACACTCATATCTGAATTGATCAATCCCTTATCAAGGAAGACCAGTGAGATAATTAATATGCTGAGGATAACCCCGGATATCAAGAATCCGGTGATATCAATCATTACCATCACTACAACTGTCGATATTACAAAATTAACTACCAATGATAGATATCTCCAGGTATAATTCCACTTCATATGAACCAGATAGATTAATCCGATACTCGCAATATTTGCAAAGTACAGGAGATAATATACAATATCATCAGTTCTCAAGGGGATAGAATAGATTATAACAAAGAAAGTAGTCACCATGATCTGACCAAGCAGTAATATATTGCTGGAAAATTCCTTTAATCTGATATCCTGAAGAAATATAATTGGTATGTTAACTATGAAGAATATAATCAAGCCTCCCAATGATAAATACGAGGGATAGAGGATCAATTCTACCAAGAACATCAAAATAATATTTGCAAGTTGAATTTTCCTCCTTGTTGAACTATCTATATTGAATACCAGTATGCTAACTACTATAGTCATTCCCAGATATGTCAACAATACCTCGAATCCACTATAACTGAGGGCATAGATAAATACACCAAACATAAGAGCAGCGGATAACCAGACACTCAGATTCGCAATCACCTTTTTGGGTAGATCGCTTTTTGAGAGGTACCAGGCCCAGGATAAACTGAATACAACAAACAGAATTTGGGGCAACGGATTAATCAATGAACTACTTGAAATTCCATATAACACTGAAACCGTGGGTATCAGAGAAATATATATCAAGAATTTCGTAATTTCAATATTCTTAAACTTGTATAATAAGAGAGGATTTCCAATAAAGATTAACAAGGCCACGAAGAAGAAATAACTGAAATTGATAAATATTGCATTGATAATAATTAATGCTTCTATTATATTGTATGCAGATGAGATCACTACGTCCGGATACCTGATACTGTAGTAATTCGTTATTATTATTGCCAGTAGAGTCACAACTGTAAAAACGACCTGGGACAGATAGGGTGAATATGATACAATGAAAATGATAACCCAACCAAAGTACACTCCAAATATCAGATGGATAGATTGAAATGTTGATTTTTCAAAATATGGTCTGGTTGATGCTGACACAATCAATATTAGTAGACCAGATCCTAACAACGAGTATCTAGAATATTCTGATCTACTCAGCATATCATAAAGAAACTGAGTACTTAGGAAGATAACCTCGTAGGTAAGTAATAATAGAATTAAAGAACTATCCTTGATTGAATTTTTACGTTTCAAGAGATAGGTACCTGAAACACCCAATAGGAATATGATGATCCCGGTGATATATATCACAAGAGGAGGTATGGAAATGTCATCAACTTCTAGCAGCATAAGCAGGGAAATTGCTATCCCTACAACTCCAATAGATCCTATCAGAGGTAATCTCTCCTTGGTTATTATTGGCTTTCTCTGGATGGACTCTCTTGAGGATGGTTCTCCAGACTTCCTGAGGATTGATTTCATGCGTTCTGTATTGCCAGAACTTTTCTTTGCAGGATCATCCTTTATTAATAATTTACCACACTTGGTGCAGTATCTGAGACTCCATTTTTGCTCGTGTGAACAATGTGGACAAACACGTGTTTCCATTAGAATCACCTATTTTGCACTGTTGTCCTCGATTTTAATCTCCTTGGAGCGATACTCATTGACCCGATTGACGAATAATACGAAAACCACAATCATTACGACCGATAGGAGACTAATCAACTGAATTGAAAGATTTATTCCTGTGGTATTAATCACCTCAAATAAAGATTGGGAATAATCAGTTGTCACATTTTCTGAACTCAGATCAATATTAAGGTAAAATGTTTGTGTATCGTCATTTGGTCTGGGTGGATCTAGTTCAAATGAATAGGTTTGAAGCTCTCCAGTGCCTATCACAGACATGTTTGAAGCACTATCAGCATTAAAATAAACATTGAATGTGGAGTTATAACCCTCAGGAATTATTGCTGTAACGTTCATGATGAATTTCTCACTGAATTTCACTGTGTAATCATATTCAACCGAGATAATATTTGGCAACTGGGATAATGCGAATAGCATCATCAGGTTATCAATGGTTTTGATACTACTATCGGTACTCTGACCCTGTCTTGTGATGGTGGATCTGAATAATCCATTTTCATCTGAAACTCTGAAGAAACGATTGATTGTCTCCCATGTGGCAAGCAAATCAATTTTTACATCTTCATAACCAAGTGATGCGAATTCCAAAAATGCAAGAATAATCAGAGCATGCGAGAATAATGATTTGGACTGTTGTAAGGGCACATTATCCTCAAGAGCCTCTACATAACCCTTAGTTATGGATACATCCTTAGCATATGTCTGAATATAATTCAAAGACTTCTCAGCATCATCCAAGTAGGACTGATCTCCAGTAAGTTTATACAGCTGGAGTCCCACATTGACAAAAAGAACCGTATTTGACAGAGTGACTATGGTATCTGTTAGGCCATTTTTATGAAGAGTGAATACTCCTCCTTCTGGATTGGTCATATTCTCCTTTATAAAATCATAAGCATATTTTATTGTGGGATAAAAATTTGGATTTTTACCACTCATAAGTATAATATAAGATGCAAACAGATTGGGAAGAGTTTTGAAAGTAGTACTTGGTAATAGATCAAGATCAATTCTCAAAAATTCTCTGAAGTTAGTTTCGTTATCGAACAGGGGTAGATCGGTATCTATGAAGCTCAATCTGTCTTCCTGTGCACTGATATCTAGCAAAGCTGTGGAATCCAAGCTTTCAGATAATTCTTGCAAACCCCATGATATTAGCAAATTATCGGTGAAATACCTGTAATTGCTCATGAGGTTAATATCCGATCGATAGTAAGATGCAGCAAGATTATACCTCAGATCAATGAAATAAGTGCCAATATTATCACTTATGGCCAATGCATCCTGCAGAAATTCATTTGTGTGATACATGTCAAAATACCGCATAAGGTTAACTATTGTAAATCCCTGATTGACCGCAGAATAGATGCCTTCCTTCTGATAATAATCCTTGATAAGAT
>DAOUUM010000258.1 GCA_030668165.1 Candidatus Heimdallarchaeota archaeon | reverse complement strand
CTCAAAAAGGATTGAACTTGAAGTCATAAAAATTGCAGAAGATAATATCAATGCAATAGCAACTCCTGTGATCCTTTTTTTCGGAATTATTCTAGGAATTGAAAAAATATCCCTCATGAGCGCACCTCCTTATATATTGGAAAAATAGATGCTATCACAGCAACAAGAAATCCATTTGCAGAAATTATGTAAAACACACCGTATGTGAGTACAGGAACTATGAAAGCTGTATTTGTGACCAATGAGAATAGTGAAAAAATAATTGAAACCAAAATGAATCCAATCAGAATTGAAATTATTGAGGATAACATTCCAATTATTGTTGATATAATAAAAAACATTGTTCTTATCTGGCTTATATTATAACCAACGGCAAGTAGCACTCTGATATCGTACTTGGATTCTTGTAGCATCAGGGAAAATGTATTCATTATACTCATCGAAACAAGAATTGATATCATTAGTTGTAATATTATCAATAAGATTTGGATTTGATTGGAAGAAGTTTCCAAGAATTCAGGTTCTGCTCTTGTATGCTGTACATTGATAAAATCAAAATCCTCAAGTCTGTTTATTTCCTCCCCAACATCACTTTCGAAAGATAAATTAATCTCTACAAGATTAGTGCTAGATTGATTTATCAGGGATCTATCCATATAAAATCCGGAATGGATAAAATCCAGATCACTATCTAGAAAATCAAAAATTGGACTGTAAAACGTATTATTATCGAATTGAAATCTATAATAGTCCTCAATGTTTAAATTCATTAGATTCATGGTATCCAAGGTAGAAACTATAGTAGTATTGGGGTCAACTTCACTATTAGGAAAATAGAGGGATAATAAATCTTCCATGTTTATTAATCTGATCGGAATGGTAAAAGTCTCGTTTACTTTATTATCAAGAGTACCTCCTGAAATGTATTGGTCTAAATAATTTACTACTTGGGTGTTTGTATCCAGATAATTTTTTAATATTACCATTTCATCCCGAGTAAACTCATTTTCTTTAGGGGTCACAATTATATTGTAGTTTCCCTCTTCTAGCAAATATGTCAATTGATTGACCTCCGAAGTAAAACTCGAAATCAATATACTTGAGGAGGATATTATAATTAATCCCAATGATAATAATTTAATTGCCTTTAATGTCCGTTTACGATTATAAACGAAATATTTTAAAGCCAATTCCATTATCATTATATGTTTTAAAAATCCAATTCATTTAAAGATAGATAATCCACATTTGGATATTTCATTGATTTAAGGATATTTTTGGATAGGCTTTATGAATTAGAATTTTATTAGTCCAAATAATTCTGATTTGAAGAAGAACCAGAATATTACCTGTTGTAGGGCCATGGTTAAGAATAAACTAATTCCAAAAGCAATTGGGAATTTTTCTCGATTTGATCTTACCAGCTGATTCATCCCAATACCTAAGAAATAAATGAATAGGAATAGAAATAGGTTAGTTGGTAATATTACAACGAACAGGTAGGTCAATGAATCCGCTTCAATACTAAATAAGACGCTATCGTTTGGATGGAAATTCATTGCAACACTGTAAATATATCCAGATAAAAACTGGGCAGGAACATATACAAAAATGGAAGATCCAATGACAATTGAGCTAGATTTCAACCACTTTTTACTAAAATTCCCTGTTAAGAGGCCAATCAGAGAGGGGAAGAAAATATACCAGGTTAGGAAAAAGAAAAAGAGAAAGTATGCCATATAAATATCGAATATATTCATACCGCTGTCAGTTTTCCAACGCAATAATCTTTGACCGATTGTAATTATTTTCAATGAATATTGGATACCTCTTCCATAATAAATTACTGAGATAAAGAGTAGCCCTGATAAGAATGGAATGGCAACAAACCATCTGGGTAAGCCTTCTGCATAACTCCCTCTAGTTGGTCTTGTCAGAAATTCAAATATATATCTGAATATTAATTTTGGATTCGTATATCTTCGCATCATGAATATCGATAAAGCAACGGGTAATACGGTGATTGCTCCTATTAACAATGCATTTAAAATTAAATTTCCAATACCATTATCATAAGCAGCTTCCAAGGGATTCACAATATTCACCTCACCTTTAAGGAGCCAAAAAGGATAAAACGCCATACTGAAAGCAATCATAAGTATTGTCAGGTAATCCATTAAACCAATTTTATTCACAGTGGTATTATGCCAAAGTTGGTCCTCGACAATCTCATCAGCAACTGGTTCGAAATCGCTTAGGATCAAACCATCCATCTCAATATCGCCATACTTATCTATGAAGCCCTCAGATAACTTGTCTAACATATCATGGGCGTCCCCATAATCCATTCTTTTGTCTACAGTGATAATAAACAGTTTCTCACCAGGCAATTCCTTGAATAAACTTTTCGAATCCTCAAGATCGAGCTCTTCAATTTTCTGTTTCTGAGTTTCCTGTGTAAGATTGTATACTGCACTAATTAGACCTGCGGTAAGTGAAATATCACTGCCAGTTCCCTCGTAGTCAAAAAAAGTCTCCTTGGAATAGAATATTGAACCGTAAGTGGTCATCACAATTAAAGTTTGTATCATAGAGATTTCCTAGATTAAATTCCTACTCTTATAAAAACGGTACAAGATTTAAACCTCATGCCTACATTTTGTAAAATGTTATCAGTTAATCTTGATTATTGGTATGTCTAGTATGATAAATATCACTATGAGAATGTTGAGTACTTTGAACTGCGGTTTTGATTTTTAATTAAAAATTGCTCAGTTGGTGTCATCCATCGTAAAGGTTATCTTTAAGAAAAATTTATTTTGATATATCAGTTGTCAAATTTTGTTGATTACTGGTATAATCCCTTTCAAAGGGGCGTGTAGCTCAGCTTGGCAGAGCGTCTGGCTTTTAACCAGCAGGCCGAGGGTTCAAATCCCTCCACGCTCATTTTTCTTTTTATTTTCGTTTACAAGACACAATTTTTCAAGGTAAGATGCACTGCCAAATTTTATATTCTGACCATTATACACTCTCATGTGTTTAAAATATCTAGATAGTATACTTAATATACTTATTAGCGAATATTTTGTAGATAATTGATAAATGTTGTACACAATATTAAATAATTGAGTTTTGAAAGAAAAAATAATGAATCTTAACAGTTTATCTCGAATCTACTTCTTGTTTGTAGTAATAATATTGTTATCAAGTTCAACAACTGGGGTTACTGGTTTAAAATCAGATAATTCCGTCTATTTGAATGACAATCAGGTACAAATAGATTTATCACCTGATGAAACCAATCTCTTTGAAGAGGATTTTTCAGATTATTCAATTCATAACTGGGACATGTCAGGTGGCTCCAGTTTTACATCTGACGCTGATCCCGCATATGCAACTGCGGGCGAAACGACAATATCAAATATCGAAACAACAGATGTAGGTAATTTTGCAGATGAAGAAAATATAACGATATACTTTCGTATTAAAACAAATTCAAGCTTATCATATCTCCAAAGTGGGGGAATCTATTTCTCAGATGGTGCTAATACTTATAATTTCAAAATTGGAGCCTCTATCTACAATACATCTTTATTCTATCTCGATGATACAACTCAGATGATTTATGAAAAAAAAAGTTATGATTGGATTGCAAACACTTGGCATTGGCTGAGAATGAATACTTACAGGGATGGTACTAATAGGGTTATTGAGTTTTTATCAGTACTTAATGCTGATACAGATATACCCAATTCATGGGATGGGGATGTGTTATCTACCCTTTCTGTGACCTGGAGCTCAATTACCGCTTTAGGATTAAACATCAGACATAACGAGGATTCTGCAGATATTACTTCTTGGGAGTTCGATGACATAATAGTCTCAACGATTTATCCCGGAACAGTAAATATCGTAGTAGATCCAATACAAGGTGATTTTGTTGAAGATTTCAGTGACTACACAATTCATAATTGGGATATGAGTAATGGTTCAAATTTCATATCAAATGCGGATCCTGCAACTGTTTCAGATGGTTCAGAGATATTCTCCTCAATTCACACAACTGATTTGGGAGATTTATCCAACCATGGCAATCTAACAATGTGTATAAGATTAAAGACATCATCCGATGATATATATTCTCGACACGGGGGATTCTACTTCTCGGATGGTGTTCATAATTACTATTATAGCATTGGTGTTGGTTCATCAGGACCATATTTACGACACTATATAGACAGCACTGGAAATAATGATGATTTATTTTCCACTACTTGGAATGAGGCCACTTGGCAATGGCTAAGGATTGAGACTTATTATGATGATACCAACCGAATATTAAAATTTTCATATGCAATTGATGCGGATCTAGCCTTACCAACAGAGTGGGTTAGTGGTGGTTTATCTGTCCTCACTGTCGAATGGAATGCAATTGGTTCATTAGGAGTTTTCATGAGTCATAATTTTCAATCTGAAGCCATTTCCGAATGGCAATTTGACGATATTGTTATCAATAAGGGAACAGCTATTGATGTTCCCGATGTTCCCGATGTTCCCAGCGAACCGGAGTATGAATATTCATTATCTGATGTTGGACTTGATATTTACAAATTAAGCGATGTCAAAGATCAGACATTAGAATTAACACTGGATGCTGCTGACAGTGATGTCAATCTAATGATTGTTGATACCAATTTTGGTTATTCTGTTTTGAGTGGTTTTCTTTTTGATAACGATCCTGTCTATAATCCACATAATTTGGTTGACACATTTTATGAATATGATAAGGAAATTACTTATCTGAATATTGAATATGATGATTTGTGGGTGGTTGTATATTCCATTGATCTCTTGGTTGGAAATTATATAGATCAAGATTACAATTTCACCTCCTCAGCAATCTTTGTCTTAGATAATCTGGATATTGATCTATCTTCAAATCTCCCATTCAACCAGACTGGTGTGATTACTGAAAATGGAGATGAATACTGGGATACAACT
>DAOUUM010000038.1 GCA_030668165.1 Candidatus Heimdallarchaeota archaeon | reverse complement strand
TAATCGAGAAGATCATTAAATAATATTGCAGATAAGGAAAGATGAAGATTATAACATTTTTAATATGCTCTTAAAAGATCCAAATGCCTTTCTGGGATTTACTTTCCTCTTCCATGATTTTTTAAGCATCCATGCAAGCATGTTCTTCGTGGGCTTCTTCACTCCAGATCTTGGAACCAGTTGCATTGCTCCCTCTTCACATGTTATTGCACAAACACCACATCCTACGCACTTGTCCAGATCAGCCTTGCAAGTATCTTCAACTGTGAGAGCACCAAATTGACAACGATCGATACATATTTCACAGGCAATACAGTCCTCCTCATTTATCTCAATCTGGTAATCTGATTTCACAAAGGCACTTGGTTGCTCAAATTCTGTTAGTCCTCTTAATACTCCACAGCAACAAGTACAGCAATTACAAATGTATCCATGATCCTTCTCTACATTCATAGCACTGTGTATCAAACCCTCTTCCTCAGCATCTTTGAGTAATTGTAATGCTTGAACCTGAGTAATTGGTTTGGATACAGTATTTTCATTATATGCATTCTTACGTGAACTCATTTGGATACATACGTTCTTTGAGTAATCACAACCCTGTGCTAGTAATTCCTTCTGTTTCTTACAGATACAATCACGAATTCCCCAGCTCTTGGCATTGTCCACCATCACCTCCACCTGCTGATAGGGTAAAATTGATAATTCAGTGGGAATAACAGCATTCACAGGCACAATACGGAAAATTTCTGGTTCACCTCCGAATAATTCATTGAATTTTGTCGCTTTTAAGTACTCCTCGGTGAGTTCTGCAAATTCAACGTCCATACGATCCAGTTGTTCCTCATAGATGCCGACAACAAAAGGCATGAGACCGTACTTTGCTTTCCCCCATTTTCTAATCTGCCCTTTTTCCTCCATAATCGGCAGGATTTTGTTTAGGTAATCGACATCAAGTTTTAACCGTTTAGCTATCTTCTCTGGAGTTTCGGGAATTAATTTCAGCCTATACGCGATAGTCGCCTCTTCTGCGGTGAAGATCCATTGCAGGACACGTAAATATATTCCACCCTCATCAATATCAAATCCCTGGGGAATCCTGTGAAGGGTCTCTGCCAGCAATTGATACGGGTCTGTCTCTGTTTTGTTTTTCCTTCTTTGTAGCACTTTCACTGCTTCGGGATTTTGTAGGAATATTAAAGGTTAAGTGGATAATATGATTAAATTGTATAGTTAAATCACAATTTTGGTACCTAAGAAATGTATTGAATTAAAAATAATGAGATTATTAATATTTCAAGAACCCCCAAATATATCAAATGACATGCCTTGAACAAATATATTTATATCAGTTATCTCTAATATTCAATTAATAATTTGGTGAAGACATATCGTCCACAAGTAAATTAAATCCTAAACTAAGCGTTCGAAAATATAATTTCAAGGAACGAGAGCAAGAAATATTTGAGAAATGGCAAGAAGAAGAATTGTATAAATTCATTCCCTCAGATATAGACAAGAACAAACCATTGTTCAGTATAGATACTCCACCACCCTATACCAATGCGAGTTGGCATATGGGAGGAGCCATTCATTACTCCCAGATCGACATGATTGCAAGGGTAATGCGGATGCAGGGGCACCGAGTACACTTTCCCATGGGTCTTGACAGAAATGGTTTACCTATCGAGATTGCAGCAGAAAAAGAATTCAAGGTAAATATGCATCAGATTGATAGAGATGAATTTCTCAAGTTATGTCAACAAATTCTCGATAAATTTGGTGATCAGATACTTGATCTGTCATATAAATTGGGTTTGAGTTGTAACTCATTTGAATGGGATAAGGTATACAAGACTGATCATCCACAGTATAGAGCACTGACCCAAGCCACATTTATTGAGATGTGGAATAAAGGTCTGATATATGAGGATGATAGACCCAATAACTGGGACCACCGTCTTCAAACAACCGTTGCAGATGCCGAAATTGTCTACAAGGAGAGTATGCATGAGCTCTACGATATTGCATTTATTGTGAAGGAAACGGGAGATAAATTGATATTCTCAACCACTAGGCCTGAACTAATTCCTGCCATCAGAGTAATTGTATTTCATCCCGATGATCCGAGATATCAAAAATACACGGGCCTAACTGCTAAAATATCACTCTGGGATATTGAAGTCAAGATAATATCTCACCCCATGGTAGATCGAGAATTTGGGTCTGGATTGGTGCAGATTTGTTCATATGGAGATACTGAGGATATCAGGGTGATCAGGGAACTGAATCTGAAGCCTGTTTATGCCATAAATTCATATGCTAAACTGACAGAGATTACTGGAAAGTACCAAGGTATGTCAGTTAAGAAGGGTAGAGAGGCAATAATCAAAGATCTGAGTGAATTAGGTGTGATCGAGGATAAAAAGATAATTCCCTACCGTTACCCAATTTCTGAGAGATCCAATGCTCCAATTGAGTTTATTGGTATGCCTGAATATTATCTCAAGCAGGAGGATTATATTGGTGATCTAAAAGAGTATGCCGAGGAATTACCATTCCATCCACCCCATATGAAAAATATATGGTTGGATTGGTTAGACAAAATATCAATGGATTGGCCAATCTCTCGAAGAAGGTTCTATGGTACAGAGATCCCGATTTGGTACTGCAAGAAATGCAATCATGCCATGGTTCCAGAACCAGGAGAGTATTATCAGCCCTGGAAAGAGGATCCCCCATTTGATCAATGTGAGAATTGTGATGGCAAAGAGTTCAGGGGAGATGAGAGAACTATGGATACCTGGATGGATTCCAGTATATCCTCGCTCTACATCATGAGATTTCCCAATAATGACGATCATAGTTTGATAGAAAAGATAAGTCGTGGATATCTTGCCAATATTCGACCGCAGGGAAAAGACATAGTGCGTACCTGGTTACACTACTCCATGCTGAGAATACATCAATTATTTGAAAAACCAGCATTTGAGCATGCCTGGATTTCTGGCCATGTGGTATCTGAATCTGGAGAGAAGATGAGCAAAAGCAAGGGTAATATTACCTCACCCGAACCCATATTGGATAGGTATGGAGGAGACGCACTAAGATTATTTGGAACCATGGAGGCATCCAATGGATCAGATATCCGATTCTCTGAAGAGAGACTACGTGGTGGTTCAAAATTCCTCAATAAGCTCTATAATATTGCAAGGTTTATCTCATCATTTCCTAATCCTGAGAATCCAGTTGAATTAATAGATACTGATAAGTGGATACTAGAGGAATTAGATAGAGTAATCGAATTGTCAATTAGTGGATACCTTGAATTTGATTTCCATCCCGCAGCACGTGCAATTCGTAACTTCACTGTGGAGATATTTGCATCCCACTATATGGAGATGGTGAAGAATCGTGCATATAATCGAGATGGACAATTCTCAGCTGAAGCAGTGATCAGTGCAAGGAATACTCTTCATTTAGTATTGGATGCAATACTAAGATTGATGGCACCCATTACACCATTTATCACAGATTTCATATATCGGGAGCTAAATAATAGATCCATTCATCTCGAACTGTTCCCTAATAAATCTGAGATTGTACAATTTGAATCAGGACTCACAGAATTGATAATGGAATTCAACAGTAAAATCTGGAAATATAAAAAAGACAATAGTTTGTCTTTGAGAGACCCAATTAAAGGAATTGAGATAATTCATGAACTTAAACCATTTGAAACCGATTTAGCAGCGATGCACAATATACAAAAATAAAATATGATTATTGGTCAAAAAAATTAACCAATTTATGTTCAATAAAATGGCATTCACTACAAAAAATTCCCTAATTTTGAATACATACCATATATCAAATGGTTTTACCTAATATTAATAATAAAATATGGATAGTTCAAAAATATAAGAAAAACAATCATATCATAATAATAATAAAAATAAAATAATGCCTGTTCTAGAAAAATATTATATAATAACAAAATATACAACGCGTTATATGAAAACAGCAGTATATGGTGTTAATTGGATTCCGGTAAGTTTGGTTAAATCCTTTCTGAAAACGGATTGGAACCTACTGGATTTTACCAAGAATCAAATGCCATATGAAGAAGTTATCAAAGATAATCCAGAGGTAATAATATCATTTTCACCACCTGATGAAATACTGGAACATGAGTCCATTAAATGGATCCTTACTCCAGGTGCGGGTGTTGATAATATGGATTTGGAAAAAATCAGGGAGAGGGGACAGCGAATTGTCAATTGTCATGCGAATTCATCTGCAGTTGCAGAACATGCATGGGCGATGTTGATGGCAGTAGCTCGAAAGGTTGTTAAATACCACAATCTGGTTGAACAGAAGGGAGAATGGCCAGGAACATCTCATATCAAAGATCTTAATACAGATCTGGAAGGAAAAAATGTGGGGATAATTGGCTATGGTTCTATTGGTCAAAAACTAGAGAGATTTGCCCTGGCCTTTGGCATGAATCCAATGATTTTCAGATTGAATCCAGATGAGGGTCAGTTTTTCGAGACGGAGCTCAAAGAAAAAGCCAGTGATATCGAGGTATTGATGGTTGCATGCCCATTAACTGAGAGAACAAAAGAATTGGTTTCGGATGAGATATTCAGTTTGTTACCCGGGCAGGCAATAATTGTCAATGTGGCAAGAGGTGGAGTGATTGATGAAAAAGCAATGATCACTGCCTTGAAAGAGGGAAGAATCAGAGCGGCAGGAATTGATACCTGGCAAAATAGCCCCTATCATCCTCAATCCGAGGGAACCAAACCATCTGAATTTGTATACACACCAAATCTAACTATATCTCCCCACAGGGCCTGGATAAGTCCGGAGAGTTTTGGCTTGGTTGCCCAGCAAATAGCCAAGGATCTGGATTTGATTGCACTTGGTAAAACTCCCACATCACTGGTAGATTTTGATTCTAAATACTAATATATTTGCTAACTAAAATTCTTATCCCTAAAGATCATTTATTAAAAACAATCAAATGTTTTTGTTTATGGAGAAGGAAACCAATCAGGATTCACCCATAGTTAGATTATTCAGATATACAAAACCATTCAGAAAAGAGCTCCTCATTGCCACACTCTTCTCCATATCAAACAAATTATTGGATCTGGCACCTCCAGTACTGATTGGTGCAGCGGTGGATATTGTTGTGAGACGTGAAGATTCAGTTTTTGCAGCCTTCGGAATAACAGATCTGATGGATCAAATCTATGTTTTGGGTGTTATTACCTTCATAATTTGGTTTGGAGAATCATTGTTTGAGTATCTCTACAAGATCAGATGGAGGGGTTTGGCCCAGGAGATCCAGCATAGTTTAAGATTGGACTGTTATTCACATCTACAGGATCTTGAACTTGAGTATTTTGAGGAACGACAGACTGGTGGATTGATGGCAGTGCTAAATAATGATATCAATCAACTAGAAAGATTTCTTGACACCGGTTTTAATGATCTGATACAGATCTCAACAACTGTAGTTGCTATTTCAGGAATGTTCTTTGTACTATCCCCCGAGGTTGCCCTAGTAGGATTTATTCCAATTCCTCTAATCATCATTTTCTCAATAAAATATCAGAAATATCTGGAGAAGCGTTATGTTAGAATGAGAGAGACTGTTGGAATTATGAATGCAAAATTATCCAACAATCTAACCGGAATATCAACCATCAAGTCCTATACTAATCAAAAATTGGAAATCAATAGAATCAGTGAAGCATCTGGGAAGTACAAATCAAGTAACATTGATGTAATCAAGCTTAGTTCTGCATTCAGTCCACTCATCAGAATGATTATTGTTATGGGATTTTTGGCCATGCTTATCATGGGAGGACAGTTGACACTTAATGGAGAGATTGAGGTGGCGGCATACTCAGTTCTAATATTCCTGATTCAACGATTACTCTGGCCATTGACGAGATTAGGAGAGACTTTTGATCTTTATCAGAGAGCAATGGCATCCACTGCAAGAGCCTTGGATTTACTCGATACAAAGACAAAGATTATCACCGGAGATAAGCCAGTGAATGGAGATCACACCAAGGGTGAGATCGTGGTCAAGAATGTCACTTTTAATTACAAAAGCCGAGCTGCAGTGCTACAAAATTTGGATTTTAAGATTGAGTCAGGACAGACTGTGGGTTTTGTAGGTGCCACTGGTGCAGGTAAATCTACCGTCCTCAAATTATTACTCAGATTTTATGATCCCTCAGAAGGTAGTGTGATCTTTGATGGTACAGACATAAGGGAATTCAAACTTAATGATTACAGAAAGGTCATTGGATTTGTCCCCCAGGATGCATTCCTGATAGATGGAACCATACGGGAAAATATACTGTATGGAGATCCCGATGCCAAGATGGACGCGGTCATCCATGCAGCCCAAATTGCAGAGATTTATGATTTTATTGAGGAACTGCCAGAGGGGTTTGATACCCTGGTTGGAGAAAGAGGGCAAAAATTATCAGGAGGACAGCGTCAGCGCATCAGTATTGCTCGAGCAATATTGAAGGATCCCCCAGTCCTCATATTTGATGAGGCAACCTCCTCGGTTGATAATGAGACAGAAGCGGCCATACAGAGATCGCTTGAGAAGATAACTCTTGACCGAACAACCATACTCATAGCACATCGTCTCTCCACGATTAAACATGCAGATACCATATATGTGCTCGATTCGGGTAAGATAATTGAGAAGGGTACACATGATGAGCTACTTGAAATTGATTCATATTATAGAACCTTGTGGAATGTACAAACTGGAAAAAAAGGAAATTAAATATTACTGTATTGAATTATACAATGATATTCGTAAAGCGGGTGTGTCCGCATCAATATTTTTTCCCATCTCAAAGTTTTGAATAGTAAAAGGTATAATCCTTATTCAAAATAATTACGTACAGTCGAAAACAATATAATAATCACGAGAATATGCAACCAATTCCTATTCGGAATTGTGAATTGAAATGAATAGAAAACATATATTTTCAATATTATTACTAGCAACTATGTTATTTGCCAGCATGGGTATGAATGTATCAGCCCAAGCTCCAGATGCTCAGATTGCATTAGTATTCTCTACCGGTGGTCTTGGTGATCAATCATTCAACGATGCCGCAAATGTGGGGAAAACAAAAGCTGTTACTGATTTTTCAGGTATCACCGTGGATCAGACAGAACCAGATGACATTGATGGAATCACAGCAGCTATCGAGAGTTATGCCGCTGAAGGTACCTATGATTTAGTCATTGGTATCGGTTTTACCGCTACTGATGGTATCGCCGCATCTGCCGCTCTTCACACAGATCAGAATTTCATGATTGTAGACAGTGTTGTAGACCTACCCAACGTAGCCTCAATAGTATTCTCTGAGCATGAAGGATCTTTCCTCGCTGGAGCAATGGCCGCTATGGTAAGTGAGAATGGTGATATCGGATTCCTTGGTGGACTCGATATTCCTCTAATCAACAAATTCCTAGCTGGATACAGACAAGGTGCAAGATATATCAATCCTGACATCGTAGTAAGACATGGTTATTCACCTAATCCCGCCAATCCTTGGGGAGATCTTGATGGTGGAAAAGCATTCGCTGAGAACTTCATCGAACTAGGTTCTGATGTTGTGTACGCAGCAGCAGGTGGAACAGGTCTTGGTGTTATGACCGCTGCCAAAGAAGCATCTACTGAGGATCACACGATCTATGCAATTGGTGTAGATTCTAATCAGGATCATATTGAGGAAGGATACGTCCTTACATCCATGATCAAACGTGTTGATGTTGCAGTATACGACCAGATTGAAGCCATCGTTGGTGGTACATGGGTCAATGGATTAACTGTACTAGATCTTGCCGCAGAGGGTGTAGGTATTACCGATATGGAATTCACACAGGATGAGGCCAATGCAGAGTATGAAGATGGAACCAGAATGGATATGATTGATGATATCACAGCTGATATCATTGATGGTACCATTGTTGTAAATGACACACTTGATGCTGATTTTATTACCAGCCCTGAGAGTGGATTACCACTGTCTATCGTCTATTTTGTAATTCCTCTACTAGCAATACCAATAATTCGCAGAAGAAAATAATTAAAGCTATAATTCAATATTACGAATTAATTAAACAACAATAATTTTAATTTTTTAATAATTAGTGGATACAAAGTTTGATTTCATGATTAATAACAATCGGGAAAATTATTGGAATCATTAGTAAATTCTATGGTCTTTCGTGCTAATATCTATAAACATACATCATTTATGAGAGGTATATTGACGAAAAAGAGCAAATCAACCAATCAGAACTCCGTAATTCTTAGGTTGCAAAACGTATCAAAATCATTTGGAACAGTTAAAGCTCTAGATGACGTTACATTGGATATAAGAGCAGGGGAGATATTATCAATTCTAGGAGAGAATGGAGCGGGGAAGTCCACTTTGATGAAAATACTTTCAGGTTTGTATCAACCCACTAGTGGTGATGTATTTGTCGATAAGTCCTGGTTTGATAATGGAGATAATAATGGGAATCTAGAAATTGTAAAACTAGAAAATCCACGTTTCTCAATGAAACTGGGTATTGGAATGGTATATCAACATTTTCAACTTGTAGAACCATTTACTGTAGTTGAGAATGTAACCCTTGGTAACGAATTTGTTACTAGAAGAATACTTCTTGATGAGGAAACAGCCAGGGAAGAGGTCAAAAAGGTTAGTGAGAAATTTGGGCTACCAATTGATCCTGATGCCATAGTAGAAGAGTTACCCGTGGGTCTGAAACAACGCGTTGAAATCTTAAAACAGTTGTATCGTGATGCTGAATTACTGATACTGGATGAACCAAGTGCAGTTCTAACACCCAGCGAGGTGCAAGAACTATTCAAAACAATGAATAATCTGAGAGCTGCTGGAAAATCACTTATTTTTATTACTCATAAGCTAGCTGAGCCATTGGAAGTGGCTGATAGAATTGTTGTTATGAGAGGAGGTAAGATGGTCGGTGAAACCACTCCTGATAAAGCAGATAGAGAAAAACTAGCTGAGATGGTTGTCGGTAAGAAAATTATGAAAAAATTGGACAGATTAACCGTAAAGGATCCCAAGACCGTACTCAAGGTTGAGAATTTATTCGTCAGAGATGATAAGGTCACAGAAAATTATTTAGTTGAGGATGTATCTTTAACCACACATACTGGTGAAATTGTCGGGATAGCGGGAGTTCAGGGCAATGGACAGCCAGAACTACTCGAGACAATCATGAGTTTAAGACCCACCCATGATGGAACGATATCTCTCAATGAAAATGGAGAGACTCACGATATCACCCATGATTCAACCATAGATATCATTAGACATGGTGTTGCGTACATACCCGAGGACCGTTCAAGTTCAGGATTGGTACTTGATCTTAAATTAAATGAAAATATCTGGTTAGGATTTCATGGTAACAGAAAACAGGCAATAACTTATACAAAAGAGATTTTACCAGAAGAGGAACAGGATGTATCAGAATTAAAAGAGGATCAACTGTCACCGATCGAAAAAGTAACACATAATTATTTCCTACCAAACAGAGTTATTGATTGGATGTCTAGTCATATAGTTGATTTGTTCAAGGTGAAAACCAGCGGGATATTCGCAAATATAAGATCCTTATCAGGTGGAAATCAACAAAAAGTGCTAGTTGGCAGAGAATTTGCCAAGCATCCTAAATTAATCGTAGCTGCTGAACCAAGCAGAGGTGTAGATATAGGAGTACAGACACAAATCCATGAGGAACTAATAAGGATGAGAAATGAGGGAGTTTCAATTCTTCTTGCATCAAGTGATCTTGAAGAAGTACTTGCACTATCTGATCATCTGTTAATAGCTTTCGATGGAAAAATTGTGGCTAGTGGAGCTATGGATAGTTTTACACTATCAGAAATATCACAGTATATGACTACTGGAATGATTGAGGAGGTTAAAAAATGAGTCTACAACTAGAACTACTAAAAGCAAAAAATCGTGCTGAATCAGTGGTGATAATGCTATTATCACTCGTATTTGCATTAATAGCCATAATGATTTCAATTGCATTATTGACATTAGTAGGATTTGAACTCAGCTTGGATGAATTGGTCAGGTATGCATTTACTGAAGTAGTTGGAAATGATGCGGACCTTGCCCAAGTATTCTATTATACCATGCCACTGATTTTCACAGGATTATCGGTTGCTATTGCTTTCAGAGCAGGTTTATTTAATATAGGTGCCCAAGGTCAGATGATGATGGGAGCAGTATGGGCAGGTATTTTTGCCTCAGCTATTGTTCCAAATTACCTTTCGTTCATGGAATATCCCATTCTAATTATCCCCCTCACAATGCTTGTGGGTATGCTTTTTGGAGGAATCTGGGGATTTATTCCTGGATATCTCAAGGCTAAAACAGGTGCTCACGAGGTAATCGTTACCATATTGTTGAATTTAATAGCAATTACTTTTACCAATTATCTCGTTGGGATTTCGACTTACTCGCCATTCGTTGATAGAACCTCACTCAATGCCTATGGGCAAACAGAACTTATTTCAGGGAGTGCAAAGATTTCACCTCTGTTCCCACAGGTTTCAAGTTTCCTTGATTGGTCCATATTCATAGCAATTATCGTTGCAATTATAATCCATATTGTTTTATTCAAAACAAATTTTGGGTTCAAAATCCGTGCAGTGGGTCTGAATCCAACGGCAGCTGAGACAGCAGGTATAGACTCTGATAGAGTTGTTATGCTTGCCATGGCACTGAGTGGTGCAATGGCTGGACTTGCCGGTGCCCTGCTGGTACAGGGAGGTATACGCTATGTACTGGGAATTGAATCATCTTATGGGTTCGATGGTATTGCCGTAGCCCTAATCGGTGCAAATAATCCACTGGGAGTAATATTTGCTGCAATATTCTTTGGATTCTTGTTCCAATCTAGATTGAACCTGGATGCGAATACTGATATTCCACCAGATCTAATTCTGGCTTTGCAGGCATGGATTGTACTATTTGCAGCAGCCCCCATGATTGCAAGAAAATTGTATCTGCGTTTCTTGCGACTAACAGCCAAAAAGGAGGATAACGACAAATGAGTGTAATATTGAGACAATTATCCAAAATATCTGATTTCTTTGGAAGCAGATCCAAGTTTTTGGAGAAAAGACCAGTACTGAGATGGTTGGTGATTGGATTTACCATGCTGGAAGGAATTGTACTGTTTCTATATATAATGAATCTATTATTCGTTGGTTATACCAATCCATTGCTGTTCCATTTACAGGTCTGGCAAAGATTTCTCTCAACAAATACCCTGAGACTCATGCTGACTTTTTCCATGCCACTGGCATTGACTGCGGTTGGAGCCACCTTCAATGAGAGAGTGGGCGTCATCAATATTGGACTGGAAGGAATAATGATGTGGGGTGCATTAGCAGGTGTATACTTCACATATACCACCGGGAATCCATGGATTGGTGTGCTTGGTGCGGCTATGTTCGGATTAATCAATGCTCTGCTTCATGCGGTTATGACAATCACATTCAAGGCAGAACAGATTGTAACGGGAGTGGCTATCAATCTACTGGCTGCTGGTATGACTGAGGTACTCACCTCACTAGTATGGAACCCTGGACGAAGTGATCAGGTAACCAGATTGGCAATAGTAAACTTCTACGATATTCCAGTACTGGGAACTGTTCTTGGATGGATCAGGCTTAAAAATTACTTAGATGTGCCAGTACTGGGAACTATCTTCAATTATATTCCAGACCCAATAGATGCCCTGAGTGGACATTCAGGTCTCTTCTACGTGGGTATCGTTCTTATGATACTTGCACAGATACTGTTGTTCAAGACATCAATTGGACTAAGATTCAGAGTCATCGGTGAGCATCCCCAGACGGCAGCAACTGCCGGAATTCCAGTGAGAAGATATCAGTACTATGCAGTTCTGATCTCAGGATTTTTCGCAGGACTAGGTGGTGGAATAATATCAATTGGTATGAATTCAAGTTTCACATCAGGTATGATAGGTGGACGTGGATTTATTGCACTAGCTGCCATGATCTTTGGTAAATGGACCATAATTGGATCTGTGCTTGCTGCTATGTTCTTTGCATATTTCTATGCCATAGCTATCAGAGTATTAGGTGGAGCGGTTCAGAATTTTAATGTGCCTCCCCAGTTCCTACAAATGATGCCGTTTATAGTTTCAATTATCGCACTTGCAGGCTTTATTGGAAAAGCCCGACCACCAAAAGCGATAGGAAAGCCGTATTCGGAAGAAGAGGAATAGTTCATTAGACTCCATAATAAATTTCATATAAATCTATTCTAATCAATATTATTGCATATAATCACTGAATTGAAATGATTAATTAGAAAATTGCGATTTATTGGTAGAAAAGTATTTTAATAATAGTAGTATTATTACCTTATGGCAACATCTGTAAAAATTCGAGAAAGTACGAAAATAGATCTGGAACGTCTACAGGCAGAAATATTACTAGAAACGAATAAAAAATATTCCCAACAGGATCTACTTGATATTTTGATTAAATTCGGTCAAGATAATCTGAATGATTTGATGGAGAGAACTACAACAAAATCTATCAGTGATGATGATATTAATGATATTGAATCCCTATCAAGCTCATGGGGCGTAGAAACTAGTCCAGACATGATTGATGATATTATCTATGGAGAGCGAAAATGAAAGAATTATTCATGGATACCTCCTTTCTACTATCTCTGGCAAATAAAGATGATAAGTACCACAAAGAAGGTATGGAACTATTCAAGCAATTCAAGAAAGATACAAATCAAAGGTATATAATTTCAGATTATGTGATTGATGAATTTCTAACATTAATTTCAAGGGTAGTTGATATGAAATTAGCATGTAAATGGGGAGATTATTTATTTCAAGAAAAATGGTTTGATGTGATTTATTCTTCACCAAGGACCGTACAAGATGCCTGGTCAGTTTTTAAGAAAGAGATGGGTGAAAGAAGTCCACTTAGTTTTACCGATTGTACAATTGTTGCATTTTGCTTACTAAGAAAGATTAATGTCATAATTACCTTTGATGATCGCCTGAGGAATTATTTGTCTTAGTTCGACATTGGAAGGTTTCAATAATTGCACTTGCAGGCTTTATTGAGAAAGCCCGACTTCCGAAAGTGATGGTAAAGCCGTACTCGGAAGAAGAGGAAT
>DAOUUM010000379.1 GCA_030668165.1 Candidatus Heimdallarchaeota archaeon | reverse complement strand
TGATTAGATCCAACCTTCTTGCAGGATATATAACCTGGGTAATCTGTTCATATTGAGCAATTATTCCCTTGGGTTTGACAACTAGGAGAGGGTTTAGAACCGACCCCGCTTGACTTGAAATAAGCAAATTTACAAAATGATCGGGTGAATCACATTTTACAATGTTAGTAATTTGATTCTGGGGAAGAAGTGTAACACCCGAAAATAATGTAACATCATTGGTATTCCATTTTTTAGCTGTGTATGTTTCAATTATTGGTTCTGTCAGCAGATCAGATGAAATCTTAAATGATTGAATAAAGGGATAGAAATTAGATATAATTTTAATGAATTGCGGACTGAATGTCCCCTCTAGTACCAAATCATCAGAGGTTAGGGAAAATCTTGGATCATTTATTCTCTTGATCAATATTTGATTTGGCTCATTATCTAGTAACCTGAACAAAGTAAAAAGAAAACCTTCTGTTACACCGTTCAATGATAACCGGATTTCAATAATATCACACTTCAATGATACAATTTACACCTGTATTCATTAAAAAAGATTTGAAAATATTATTGAAAATAGAATGAAAATACATCTTTTTGATTCTTTTACTACTAAGTAAATACTATTATTCTGAGAATTGAGCGCGAGAGGTTAAAAAATTTCGCAATCAAAAATAATTATTAAATAAGTGGATAAAATTCACCACTTGTAGAGAAAAGTGAGGACATATTTTGAATTCAAAAATTAAAGGTTTAACCCTATTATTTGTTATTGGTGTACTTTTGTTCACCCATCCTTCACAGGCATTCATACCAGAAGATAATTCCATTGAGGTAATGACCTTTAGTGATGTGGCATCAGAAGGATCTGTGGAAATAGGAACATTTGTCAATATTACGATTGTAATTAAGAACTTAACAAATGACACTATGAATAATATGACCGTTTTTCAAAAATTTATTAATGATCCTGAAGAAGAATCAGTCAAATTAGTAAAAACTCCATACGGAGATTATTCTGGTGGAGCAACTAATTATACAGATAATGAAATGCCAGGATTAGCTGTGACCAATTCTCTAACTGATCAAGCCATATCTGCAAACTACATGAATATTACAGAGGCAAATGTTACATTAAACCTTCCAGAACTATTGGCCGGTGGTGAGATTGGTTTGACATTTACATTTAACTTCACTGATGAAGGGATATACATTTTTAATACAGCAAGTGTTACTTATTATGATCACTGGGGTGATAAAAAGGTATTGAGATCTTACAGTGAGGTATCTGTCAACGTTGCTGCTACTGATGAGCATCCTATTGCTCCATACATACCAAATTTTGAGACAACAGAAACAAACTTCATGCTAATAATCGGTCTGACTGCTGGTGTCGTAGTTATAGCTTTGTTAAGCAGAGCCCTTTATATGAAAAAACCATTTGAATTATAACTGATTTGTTGAGTCCTTTTTCTTATTAAATACAAATAATTTTGAAAGAGCAAAATTGGCAACAAAACCAATTCCAATGCCTATTGATGCACTTACATATATTGTTGGTATTTTCAACAATACCAAATCAATGTTGGTCAAATCTTTATCTTGGAAGATATCATCCAATTGAATAGTTACAAGGAATTGAATAATTGCACCAATAGATGCACTCAACAAATATTTAAAATACTCAATAATAATGGGATTTGCTGATTTAAAGGTCCAAATTCTATTTAGATAGTAATTTGTTGACATTGATACAAAAATAGCCACTGCTACTGATAGCTCACGCGGTAAGTGGAGCACATAGATGGAAATGGACAAGACAATATAATTGACCAATACCCCACTAAATCCCACAAAAATGAATTTAATAGATTCTGTATTCTGTATCTTTTCAATCAACGACATTTCTCATTATCACCTTAATTCCTTAATGATAAAAGAAATCGGATGGGTTTGTAAATAATAATCAGTTTCCTAGCTTCTTTCGCATGAGCAGAATAAAATATTTTTTTTTTATTTTTTTATTATTTATCTATTGTCAGATTAGAACAAACTATTAAATGCACAGTAAAACGAATAATTATACACCTAGGTGAATTTTATGGATAAAATTGTTGTTGATGAGTATACGATATTTACCGATCGTAAATATTTGAAATCACATGAGTGGATTAAAGAACAGGAAGATGGCACTTGGCTGATGGGTATTAGTGACTATGCACAGAAAATGCTAAATGAGATCTCATACGTACAGTTTGAAGATGTGAATGATGAATTTAGTAAGGGAGATGCGATAGTAGTTGTTGAAGCATTGAAAGCCACAGGCGATATTTATGCACCTTTCAATTGTGTCCTACTTGAGAACAACGAGCGATTAGACGATGAACCAGAATTGGTCACCGAATCGCCCTATGAAGACGGATTTTTGATACGTATTAAACCAGTAGACGATGATAGAGTAAACCTGATATCGGCGGAAGAATACGCAAAAGTCGTAGAAAAAGAATTACAAGAACTGTAGATAAGTTAGGATTAGATACCAATATGACCGATTATTATGAATCCTATATAGGAACAAGTAAAGAAGAAAGAGAGGAAATGCTGACCTCAATTAATAAATCAGATATTTTAGAATTGTTTTCAGATATTCCAAAGGAACTCTTGTTTGAAGGAGATATGAACATACCAGGTCCATTTTCGGAGGCAGGTCTAGCCAGATATTTCAAGAATATAGCCTCTAAGAATGTGGATCCCAGTAAAATCACTTCCTTCCTAGGTGGAGGTATTCGTCAACAATACATCCCTGCAGCCCTCGCAGAAATAATGAGTAGAGGAGAATTATACACTGCGTATACTCCTTATCAACCAGAAGTATCACAGGGTATGTTGCAGATAATCTACGAATACCAATCTCAGGTGGCAGAATTGTTAGATATGGATGTGGTGAATGCTTCTATGTATGACTGGGCAACCGCTGTTGGTGAGGTTCTCCTTATCATGGCAAGGGTGACTAGGAAGAATAGGTTCATTGTTGCTGGCCCTATTCCTTCAAATCGACTTGAAGTTGCAAAATCATACATGCAAGATGAAAACTTGATAATGGAAATTATTGAGGATGAGGATGGATCAATTGCAATGGAAAAACTCATATCAATATTTGAGGAGGAAGCAACCAAACCAAAGAAGGAACAGACTATTGCTGGTGTATATTTTGAGGTTCCCTCGTTTTATGGTACTTTACCTGAATATCCAAAGAGACTGGTAGATACGGTACACAAGAGTTCAGCTCTTGTTGCAGTGGGTGTTGATCCCATATCTTTGGGCATTATTTCACCACCAGGAGAGTACGGAGCTGATTTTGTTGTTGGCGAGGGGCAGTTATTGGGTAATGCACCCAACGCTGGTGGTCCATTACTTGGAATTATGGCTCTGAAATGTGATAAAAAATGGATCAGACAGGTTCCAGGAAGATTAATTGGAAAGACGACCGAACTGACCTATGATAGACC
>DAOUUM010000354.1 GCA_030668165.1 Candidatus Heimdallarchaeota archaeon | reverse complement strand
TTTCTGATTCTAATAACCTTTTTCAATATCTCAGGATATTTTTTGAGTAGTAATCTAAAATCATTGCTCTCTGCTTTGAATCCATCTAGATAATCTGGCATAGCAAGAAAATATACATTGAGGATATGACTATGAATAGTCTGACCCATGTGCATCAATTCTCGATGTAATTTTGCCCTCTCAGGAATAATGGTTCTAGCTAGTACATCTGTTGCTTTAACCGAAGCTAAGTGATGACTAACAGGACATATACCACAAATACGTGGTGTAATTCTTGGCAACTCACGAGCCATTCTCTTTTCCATAAATTTCTCAAAAGCTCGAAACTCCAGAACCTTGAATTCAGCTTTGCTAACTTCATTGGTGCTCTCATCTATTTCAAATAATATCTGAGCCTTACCCTCAAGTCTTGAAACTGGTTCTATTTTAATTGAATAGGACATTATTATTTTACCTCCATTTCTTTTTCATCGACTGCCGAATACTTTTGGAGATCAGTAATCACGGAAAGTGAAAACCTATACACTAGACCCAACATATCTTCTTTGGTTAGTAATCTACCAGTCGGTAGAATCGATGAAATCGCTGATATCACACCTGCTCCCTGATCTTCACTACCTTCCTGTGGTGGTGGTCCAAAACAACCTCGGCACGGAACATTAACACTGACACAACGGCCTCCGCATCCAGATCTGGTAGCTACCCCCATACATAGAACTCCTCTCTCGAGAAAGCATAAATCATCATCTTCCTCATCCAATTCATATGGGTTGTTTATTTTGAGGGAGGTAAATTCCCTTATAGGGGATAATAATTTAACTTTTTTCAATGAACATTCAGCACATAGTGTTTTGGTTGGTAATTCTATCTGATCAAAATTGGGATAGTTCTCAATTACTGCAATGAAATTCTCTGGTATTGGAGGGCATCCGGGAAGATTAAAATCGGTTTTAATAACCGATGGCAAACTTCTCACCTTTGGCATCAACTCATTGGGACCTTTGAAAGTGGATTCACCATCACCAACTGGGTAGGTCTCCTCAAGGATCTCATCAACGGAATAAAAATTCCGCATTCCTGGAATTCCACCAAAACAAGCACATGCTCCGGTGGAAACCACATATTTGGCTTTTTTACGTAGTTCCAGTGCTTGTTCAAGATCCTCATCGGTTGATACCGAACCTTCGATAAATATTAGATCAACATCATCGGGTACTTCTCGATAATCCATTACCATTTGCGAGTATACTAGATCAATCTTATCCAAAACACCCAGTATTTTTTCATGCATATCAAGGAATGAGATTTTACACCCTGTACAGCTAGTTAATATCGCATAAGCAACTTTTATCTTGTCAGTCATTGGATTTTCCTCCTATTACTTTTAGTGCCCTCATCTTCCCCGAACGTAATTTTTCTTCAAAATCATTAATAGAATTACAGAACCGGTCAATCTCTGTTGGAGAGTAATATTCCATTTTTAATCTATCCGGGTCTATATTTGCTGCTTCGAGTGTACCCTGCAAAAGATAGACTCGTTTTTGCGCATCAAAATTTCCGATCGAATACTGACAGGAATGCAATTTACACGCTCCAACCATTACACCATCAAATTTTGTGAGGGCATGCATCATCTGCCTAACATCAACTCTACCAGAGCATGGAACCCTGATGATTGATAGATTTGATGAATATGTCACACCTGCACCTGATAATCCGACATTATCCGCGGTGGAATAGCCACATCCATTGCAAAGAAAAGCTAACATGTTGGGATCTTCTGGATTTGTATTAAGTTTAGTATCGCCCATTAGATCGATAGCAGATAAGATTGCCCTGTCAGAGAATTCAATCAAATCTCTTGCCTTTGCTGGACAAGCTGTCACACAATTACCACAACCACGACACCGCGTGATATCCACCACTGCGACATTGTTCTCCAAATCAATCGTGTTGGCATGGTAGGGGCAGGTCTTAATACATATACCACATCCTGAACATAGATCGGGATTAACCTCTGTGATCGAAATTGGGAGATTAATTGTCTTTTTATTCAAGAGATTGATTATATGGGAACCTGCTGCATAAGCAGATATCGTAGTCTCAGGTATTGTTTTAGGTCCACTGGATGCTCCAATAACAAATTTTCCAATATCATTAGTGCTAACAGGACTAAATAATAGATCAAATTCAGAGAAGAAACCCTCTATTGAAGCATCCAAACCAAATATGTGACGTAGGTAGGGTGTATCCTTATGGGGTACAAAACCAGTGGCTAACACGAGTAAGTCAATATCCAACTCTAGGTTTCCACCTGACACGGGTACGTGAACTATAATATCTCCATTACTTACTGTTATATTTCTTGGATTTGCACGTATCCACTGGACATTCTCTAATTTTCTCGTTGATTTGATATACTCATCACCAAATTTCGAATCTGCAAATAAATCCTGGTAGAATACATATATTTTGGCATCTGGAAGTTTTTCAACTGTTTGTCTTATTGCTGCAGCTGTTGAGAGACAGCAGTATTTACTACAGTAACCCAAAGATGCTCTCTCAACACATAGTATGAAAGCAATGGATTCGGGTGATTTCTCAGGATTTGAAATTAATCTGATATCTCCTTTCCACCTTCCCGAGGCAGATAGGATCTTTTCATATTGATGTAATGTAATTACATCCTCCTCTCCGTAGGCATACGCATTTTCAGATACCAGGGGAGTATGCACCTCGGCACCAATGGCAATAACGATCACACCAACATTCAACTGCTCTTCCTGAGGAAGAGATACCAATTTGATGGCATCAACAGGACAAACACTAATACAAGGCTGCTTACATTCACTTCTACAGTATTCTATATCACTTTCATTTATATTATATCTGAATGGCAATGTACCCTGAAATGGTAGATGAATAGCTTTTCTGATTCCAACTCCACCATCAACGGTCACTTCGTTTGGACATACCTCTGTGCATTCTCCACATACTGTGCAATCCTCATTGACATAACGTGGGAATTGAATTATATCCAATTTGTAATCCCCAACCCGTCCTACGCAGTTTACAACTTTGGCCTTATCATGAATAACCACATTTTGATTTGTTGATAACTCTGAAATTAATGGAGACATGGCACAGGCACTGCATTCATCTCTTGGAAATGCCTTGCTATAGGTTAATTGATTACCTCCGATGAAAGGAGATTTTTCGATCAGATGAATTTGTGTTTTTGGGGATGATCTGGAAATGCTAAGAGCTGTCTGTAGTCCTCCAACACCAGCACCTATTATTGCAACAGAATCTTTGATATCAATATCAGTAGCGATAAAATTCTGACTATGTTGGAGTGATGTTACTGCCACATCGATTGCCAGCTGTGATTTACTGATAAGAAATTCCTGTGGTTCCTTTCTAAAAACCCAAGCTATCTGTTCTCTAATATTCGCAAAAGTTACCTTACCCGGATTGGTACCTGCCTCTGAAGCTACAGTTCTGAAGTACTGTTCATAATAACGTGGACTACAACCTGCGATAATTAAACCATCTGGATGTTTTGCTTTTATCATCGAATCAATAATATTTCTTTCTCTTGCATCACATAGACTTTCACTGACATAGGTGAAAGCGATGTTATCATTACTATCATAACCTTCTGAGATCGTTTTCAATGGGATGTAGTTACCTACTTCTCCTCTGCATTTACATAAGAATAAACCATATTTT
>DAOUUM010000319.1 GCA_030668165.1 Candidatus Heimdallarchaeota archaeon | reverse complement strand
TTTCTCGAGGTGATCGATGAGTTAGCAATACGCTCTGCAATCCGGTTACTTATAGCCTTAATTGTTGCTTTAATAATTGTTTACAGGAAATTTGGTGAATTTCCCAGTAGTGCACTGGTGATCACCGAAGATATTGTTGTTGTGAAATCTGAAAAAATATTTTTCTGGAAGAGTAAATTGCTGCTTTGTTTTGGTCTCATAAGTTTGGTATTTCAAATATTGTTCATATTATTATTTAGGGAAAAAAATAGTGCAAGTACTGAATATGGACTGTATAATGTTGCCATTACAATAATTAACATGATAATCATGATGATCATCGGGAAAATATTGTTGAGTAAGTTGAAAATCAAGAGTATAGAATTCAATCACACGGCGTATTTCGGAATTCTTGTGCTAGTAGAATATATTCTTCTCGGTGTACTGGAATTCAATCAGGCCTATGTCCAAATATCTGATAATTATATTTACTGGCAATTTCCACTAATTATTTTCAAATATGGGTTACTCAGTCTATATCTGAGGATATATCAATCAAGGAGGGTAAACAGGGAAGTACAGATAACTGCTAATTTTGATAAAAGTATGATATTGTTCGCCTCTTTATTACTAATTAATCTCCTTAGTACAGTTATCATTGATAATTTTGTATTATTTCCATACTTGTTACTAGGATTTTTACTAATAGAGGGTGTAACTGCGATTAAATCAAAGTCCGCAAGGATGGTTTTGTTATCTATTCTAGGTACATTAATGGTGAGTCAATTTGTCTCAGAAATTGATCTAGAGGTTTTACCTGAAATTTTTAATCCGTTATATATTGGTATAATATTTGTGATATTGTCAGCACAATTGATGGCAGTTGAATATTACAAAATCAAACAACATTGGATCATTCTAATTTCAATTGTGGCATTGGTGTTTATCTCTTATCAACTCTTGATTTTTGAAATTTTTATTTTCCACTATACTTATCGTAAAATAAATACATGAATTGGGAAATAATTCAATTGAACTGATTCATTTCAAAACAATAATAATTGTGAAATAATTGAATAGCTTGCCTTTTGAGGACAGCTAGGAGTGTTAACGATGACTGGCGCGTGCAAGCAAAGGCGTTTAAGTGGACTATTAGGGCATATATGTCAAATTGGGTGACTCGAAAGAATAATTCGTTATGATGATTTTGAAGCCAACATATACGCTCTAGGTTCACGTTTTTATGATTGCTTTATTTTTATTTAATGAAATTTTTTTGATAATATCAGTCAATATTGTCCTAATTTAACAAATCATTACAAAACAATGAAATATATAATTCAAATTTATGCTTCATGAAGAGTGAAAGGGGGAAAAATCTGGCCAAGTGGTTCTTATTTATACTAGCCCTTGTTATAGTGATTTTTGCCATTTTTCATTTTATCCAGTCGATTAGGTTGATTCTGTCAACGGATCTGGAGCTGTGGCATCAAATTATAATTGGTTTCCAGCTTATTATTGAGGGAATTATCTTCCTGCAAACTATTCTTATAATAATTGGAATTATCAATATGTTGGATCACAGCAATGATCTGACAGATACTCCCAAACTTGAGATCTATCCCGATCTGGATGTTTTTGTTCCAGTGCGACAGGTCGATCCCAAGATACTTGAAAATACGATAGAGGGCATAGTGGATAATAATTATCCTGAGGAAAAACTTCATCTTTTCATCGCTGATGATACACCTGAAAAGGAATTATCGGACAAATACAGGGAGATTGCTGATAAACACGGTGCCACATTCATCTATGACCCAACTAATATCAAATACAAGGCTGGAATGCTTAATATCGCCATAAAGGAGGGTAAATCCGAATTCATATCATTTTTTGATTTTGATCAGAGACCATTACCTGGGGTATTGAGGCACTTTGTGGAAGTACTGGCAGATAACCCGAAGGCCAGTTTTATACAGGCCAAGAAAATATTTCATAATCTGTACAATATGGCTAGAATCTGGTCTGCAGTTCTGTATCTACAATTTTTCGAGGTATTTGAAAGATCTAAAAACAAGCTAAAAACGGTAATGTTTGCCGGATCCACTGCCTGTTTCAGAAGGGAGGATCTGGATCTGGTGGGTGGACTACCAGAAGATACATTCACCGAGGATAATGAACTCACCTTGAGATTATTACTGATAGGAAAATATGGTATATTTTCTGATCGTGAGGGATCCCTGGGTACTGTCCCCAATGGATTCAGACAACAGATTGCCCAGTTGTGGCGGTGGAGTCACGGGGGAAGTCATACCTTGAAGATCTATATGAAACGGTTGATCACATCGAAAAAACTCGACAGGGCTCAGAAAACAGATATCATCTCAACCTTGGCAATTACCCCATTATTCGTGTTTGTATATCTCTACACCGCTTCATTTCTTCCACTGCTTCTGACCAATGTTGATTCGCCACGAATGATACTATTTGGAATGTCCAGTATTGCAATGGCTCCCATCTCAATCTCACTAACCTATGTATTCTTTGCCAGTTTTGCGATATGGTTTGGCAAGGAGAGTAAGTACTCAGAATATGAATTCAAGCATATGCCTGGATTTTTGCTACTGGCCATATCGAGTAATTTCCTGATAATATCAAGTGGAGTACTTGGCACTCTTGGCATCTGGGGACCAAAATCAAAGAGAGGTAAATGGACCCGGGAGATAAATGTATTTGGTCTGGGAATTATTTCATTTATTCTTGGCTCAGTTATGATTTACTTCTCAATTGTGTGGCTATCCCAGGGATTAACTGCTGCAATAATAATTATGCTCATTGGTTTTACCCTGATACCTACCCTCCCTGTGGTATTGTATTATGGGATTAAAGATAAGTATGATGATTAAAAATGTATATACATCACATTACTTTCGGTCTTGAAAAATCAATAATGAAGTTAAATCAAATCAGAGATGGATACTAGCCATATACTCAGAATACTTACGGTAAATCATGATTAATCATCTTTGAAGTAGGATGATGATAAGTTGTGTACTCCTTTGATTACTCTTATCCCGTCTCCTAGATCCTTGATCTTGGTAAGATCTCCCTTGCATACTATTATTTCAAAGCAACTCTCATGAGACCGATGTAGGTGAGTGTTGTGCATTATAATATCATGAAAAGAATGCTGGGTATCCAGTAACTCTTGCAGAACACGAGTATCATGATGGCTGTATGAGAATGATAAGAGCCCCAATCCCATTCCCTTGATATCGAGAACTTTTGTGCGGTGTTCCAACCAGTGGGTCAATGCCTCTCTGACCACCATGGATCTATTGATCTCCAATTGCTCCTTTGCCTCATCAATTTTGTTTATGAGAGTAGAGGGTAGTGTGAATGAAAACCTCTCCAAATTCTCCCGCTCACTTTTCTTACTCATAATTTTAATATTCATCTTGTTGTATTTAATTCCATATATATGATATATCGATTTCACACGCTTTCTAATTAATATTTATTACATAGTATTACTAATATTCCCAAGAAGTAATATTTATTAATAAAATACAATAACTTAATTAGATGGCAACTGAATTAACATTTGGTATACTAACGCTTGCATTCCTACTTGGAATCAAACATTCGGTTGATGCAGACCATGTGGTGGCAGTATCTGGGATGTTAATCAGATCCACATCGGTGAAGAAAACAGCTACATTGAGTATTAGCTGGGCGCTGGGTCACATGCTAACTGCATCTATCATTACAGTTCTTCTCTTTACCTTCAAGGAAGTCTTCCTGGAACAGTTACTCTCAAATTTTGAGATATTTGTTGCGATAATGCTGATTATAATTGCAGTTCTGACCTATCTCTGGGAGTTCAATATTATTACTTGGGGAAAACACACACATGGACATGCCCATGATGATGGGAGCATTCATCTACCCCATGAGGATAAGAAGATGGAGGAGAGCCATGTTCATGAGGATGGAACAACACATGAAGCACATCATGATCATGAGAATACAACAGCAGCAGATATTGATCATGGACATGTATCAGTCCTGACCTTCAAGGGAGAACACAAAACAATCTCAGGTATTGGGATCATCC